>NZ_JBHTRF010000059.1:0-51813 GCF_042796115.1 Kitasatospora sp. NPDC056446
TTTTTTTTTGTGGTGGGTTTTTTTTTTTTTAATAATAACTTGCTTTTTTTTTGGTTGTTTTTTTTTTTATAGTTCTGGCCCCCCGCGGCGACCTCTTGTTCCCGTCTCCGCGCCCCCCCCGGCGGCGGTCGGCCTCAGGAAGTGCCGCTCTCCGCGAGGTAGGTGAGCACGGCCTTGACCCGGCGGTTGTCGGTGTCGGTCGCGGGCAGGTCGAACTTGGCGAACACGGCGGCCACGTGCTTCTCGACAGCCCGTTCCGACACCACGAGCCGCGTGGCGATCGAGCGGTTGGAATGGCCCTGCGCCATCAGCTCCAGCACCTCCCGCTCGCGCGGGGTGAGGTCGTCCACCCGGTTGCGCCGCGGGCCGCGGAACAGCCCGTTGACGATCTCCGGGTCCAGCGCCGTGCCGCCCGCGGCGACCCGGTGCAGCGCGTCCACGAACTGGGAGGTGCGGGCGACCCGTTCCTTGAGCAGGTAGCCGATGCCGGAGGCGCCGTCGGCCAGCAGCCGGGCCGCCCACGCGGTCTCGACGTGCTGGGAGAAGACCAGGATCCCGGTTTCGGGCAGTGCGGCCCGGATCTCGACGGCCGCCCGGATGCCCTCGTCGGTGTGGGTGGGCGGCATGCGAATGTCCACGACGGCGACATCGGGCCGGTGCGCGGTGACGGCGGCGATCAGCTCGGGCGCGGTGCCGGCGGTCGCGACCACGGCGCAGCCGCGCGCGGTGAGGAGTTCGACCATTCCGTCCCGGAGGATCACCGAGTCCTCGGCGAGGACGACACGGAGCTGCTTGTCGGTCATGGCGCCATTATCCCGGGCTTCCGGGGGAGGCCGACCCGCCCTCCGGGAAATTCTTCAGTCCAGACTGGACAGTCCAGACTGATGAAATTACCGTGGAACCATGCCCCCGAAGCGAACCGCCCACCCGGGCCCCGGCACCGACCCGATTGACCCCACCGACCCGATTGACCCCACCGACCCGATTGACCCCACTGGGCCCACTGGACCCACTGGACCCACTGGGCCCACCGAATCCATCGGCGTCACCGACCCGGGTGCCTCCGCGGCCCTGGCCGCCCGTGAGTTGCGCGCCGTCGTCAGCCGGCTGCGCCGGACTCTCCGGGAGACGAGCGGCACCAGCGACCTCACCCCCTCCCAGACCGCCGTGCTCAGTCGGCTGATCAATGACGGCCCGGCCTCGGCCAGTGCGCTGGCCGCCGCCGAGCGGGTCCGCCCGCAGTCCATGGCCGCCACCCTCGCCGTGCTCGAACAGCACGGGCTGGTCGGGCGCCGCCCCGACCCGGAGGACGGGCGCCGTCGGTTGGTGGACCTCACCGAGGCCGGTCTGGGCCTGATCGCCGACAGTCGTCAGGCGCGCGAGGAGTGGCTGGCCCGGGAGATGGAGGAGCGGTACACCGAGGCCGAACGCGCCACCGTGCTGGCCGCGCTCGCCCTGCTCGACCGCTTGAACCGGCGATGACCGGCCCGGCCTCCCGGTCGGTCCGCCGTCGGCTCACCCGTCGACAGCCCGGGCCGGACGACGGTTTCGACCGACGGCTGATCGCCCCGATGGTGCTCGGCTCGGTGCTCAACCCGGTCAACTCCTCGATGATCGCGGTCGCCCTGGTGCCGGTGGGCGCGGCCTTCGGTGCGCCGCCCGCCGAGACCGCCTGGCTGGTCACCGGGCTCTACCTCGCCACCGCCGTCGGCCAGCCGGTGATCGGGCGGCTGGTGGACTCCTACGGTCCGCGCCGGCTCTACCTCGCCGGGACGGCCCTGGTCGGCGCGGCCGGTCTGCTGGGGGCGTTCGCCCCTTCGCTCGGGCTGCTGGTCGTCGCCCGGGTGCTGCTCGGGCTGGGTACCTCGGCGGCCTATCCCGCCGCGATGCACCTCACCCGCGGCGAGGCCGAGCGGACCGGCCGGTCCAGCCCCACCGGGGTGCTGACCGTGCTCGCGGCCGCCAACCAGACCGTCGCCGTGATCGGTCCCACCCTCGGGGGCCTGCTGATCGGCGCGGGCGGCTGGCGGACGGTGTTCGCCGTCAACGTCCCGCTCTCGCTGGCCTGCCTCCTGCTCGGGTCGGCCCGACTGCCCGTCGCGGCGCCGCGCTCTTCCCCGCCTGACGGCCCCGACCGGACCGACGGGACGGACCGGAACGGCCAGGCCGGCCAGACCGGCCGGACCGACCACCGCGACCAGCGCGACCGCCTGGACTACGCGGGGATCGCGCTGTTCGCCGTCCTGCTGCTGGCGCTGATGCTGTTCCTGATGCACCCCGGTCGTGGGCGTTGGTACCTGCCGGTGCTGGCCGGGTCGGCCGCCGTCGGCTTCGCCGTCCGCGAGGCGCGGGCCCGGACCCCGTTCATCGACCTGCGGGCGCTCGGCGGAAACCGGCCGCTGATCGCCACCTATCTGCGCCAACTCCTCGGCTACACCGCCGTCTACGCCTTCCTCTACGGCTACACCCAGTGGCTGGAGGAAGGGCGCGGCCTGTCGGCGGCCGCCGCCGGGCTGGTCCTGCTGCCGCTCTCGCTCACCGCCCTCGGCGTCTCTGGGCTCACCGGCCGCGACCCGGCCGTACGCGGCAAGCTCCTGATCGGTGCGGGGTGCCAGGCGGCGGCCTGTGCCGCGCTGTTGTCGGTGCACGCGAGCAGTCCGACGGTCCTGCTGATCGGGGTGGGCGTACTGGCGGGCATCCCGCAGGGGCTGATCGGTCTCGGTACCCAGACCTCCCTCTACCACCAGGCCGACCCGGCCGGCATCGCCGCGGCGGCCGGGCTGCTCCGCACCTTCATGTACCTCGGTGCGATGGGCGCCTCCGCCGCGAACGCCGCCTTCTTCCCGCACGGCGCCACCACGGGCGGGCTGCACCGCCTCGCGCTGTTCATGCTCGGCGGCGCGACCCTGCTGTTCCTGCTCACCGCGCCGGACCGCTCCCTCGGCCGACTGGCCGCGCTGTCGTAGTCGTAGTCGTCGGCCTCGACCTCTGCCAGAGGGCTGCGCCGATCCCGACCGGCGGGCTGGGGGTGAGTGGATTGTGGGCGGGATCTGGTGGATGATCCCGCCATGCCCATGAACGAGTCGCTGACGGAAGCAGACCTCGATGCGATGGAGAGGCGCATCTCGGGCGCCACGCCGGGCCCTTGGGTCCCGCTGCTGGAGACCCGCTCCGCCACCGGCGGGGGAAGCTTCATCCAGGTCGCTCCGGACGCCGCCGAGCAGGACGACGAGATCTATCTCAGAAGGTTCACCGGCGGGCGGGAGGTTCTCGGCCCGGACCGGCAGGCGGATGCCGATCTCGACTTCGTGGCCTCCGCCCGCGAGGACATGCCGCGCCTGGTCGCCGAGGTGCGGCGGCTGAAAGCCGCGCTCCTGGCGAAGGGCGTATGAGGCAGCCGCTCGAAGGGTGCCCGCCTGTACGCCCTTCCGTGTCGTGACGCCGGGCGCGGCCGGCGATCCGCCGGTCGAGCCCCCGGACGTCGGAGATCGACTACGGGACAGTCCGTCAACGAACGCATATTGACGAGACGTCAGTTCGTTGCCGCGACCCCCGGTGTGCCGCGCCAGGCGTGGACACCGGGGGCGGTCTCGACCACCTCGGGCGGGTAGGCCTCCCGGACGAGTGCGAGCAGTGCGCGCTGCTCCTCCAGCCAGCCAGGGGCGGGGGAGAGGACGACCCGGAGCGTGACGCCCGAGTCCTCCGCGTCCGAGACGGTCACCCAGAGCCCGCCGGGCCGGCCGGGCTCGATCCGCAGCTCCGGGCCGTGTTCTTCGTCCAGCCAGCGGACGGCGAAGCCCTGGGCGAGCCGGTCCAGTGCCGTTTCCCACCGTTGGAGATGGCGGTCGGTCACCAGGGTGACGAAGTGTCCGCGCACGGAGTCGGCGGTGACCGTGATCTCGCAGTCCAGCCAGTCGTGCCCGAGCAGTGAGCCCGGGGCGTGCCGCCCGAGGACCCGGACCCGGACGTTCCGGCCGCCGGTGCGCCCGTCCCGGCCGGAGGCGTCGTCGGTGCCGGGGCGATCCGTCAGTCTGACCAACTCGTATTGGTGCGAAGCGACTTCACTCACTGCGTGCTCCCGGTGGCAGCGTACTCAAGGGCTGACATCCTCGCGCAGGTGTTCGGTCCGGTGCCACCCCGGGGAGCGGCGCGTTCAGGCCAGGGTTCGTTCCGCTGCCGGCCGTTCCCGCCGGGGTGGGCTGGTGGGCCGGTGGGCTTGGGGGGAGGGCGGGACGCCCGACGGCCCGCCGGACCGGAAGGGTCGGGCGGGCCGTGTGGTCCGTACGGGTTGCCGCGGGCCGTGCGGGTGGTGCCGGTCCGGTCGTCGCGGCCGCCCTGGCCGTACCGGCTGCCCGCTCGGTGCGGTGGAGGGCGGGCCTCGGGTCAGCGGTGGTCCGGCTGCCCGGAGAGCACGGTGGTGAAGATCGGCTCGCCGTGCTGGTGGCCGGTCACCGTGGTGGTGAGCGAGTCCTGGTCCTCGCCGGGGGTGTGCCGGGCGGTGATGGTGGTGGGCGCGTCGTGCTCCGCGTAGCGGTGGAAGGTGGTGGCCGCAGCGGTGGGCGCGACGGTGACCGGGCTGGACAGCGCGTTGGTGGCCTGGCGGGCGGCCTCCAGCAGCACCATGCCGGGGATGTGGTCGTTGGCGTGGTCGAAGAGGATCGGGTGCCGGAAGTCGGGGGTGAGGTGCCAGGTGCCCGGAGTGCCCGCCGGGCTGAGGACGACGTCGCAGGGGCGAAGCCGGCCGACCCCGGCCGGTGCCATCGGCTCGGTGGTCGTTGCGGGCACCGGCGGCAGGTCGAGGCCGTGACGGCCCTTGCGCAGCCGCTGGTAGGTCGAGTCGGGGACGGTGGTGAAGCGGGCGTACCCGGTCGCGGCGAGGTGCGGGCCCCGGCGGACGACGGTGCGGAGGGTGAAGTCGACCGTGCTGCGGGTGCGGCGCGGCTGGGCGACGAGGGCGGCCTCGATGGTGAGGTCGGTGGGCTTCGCGCCGATCAGCAGCTGGCGCGGCCGGGTGGTGTAGTCGAGGTTCCACATCATGAACTTGTGGTCGAGCGGGACGCCGAACCGGGTGTGGGCGAGGTAGAGCCCGGCCTGGCGGATCGTTTCGGCAGCCTGCATCGGGTCGTGCCGGGTGCCGTCAGGGGTGCTGAAGAACGTGTGTGCCCGGGGCCATTGCGCGGAGACCGAGAAGGTGGTCTCGTTCAGCTGCTCGCTGCCGGTGAGGAAGACCTCGGCATGGCAGGCGCGGTGGACGTACTCCTTGGCGACGGTGCTGGTCAGACGAGGTGCCAGTCCGGTTGCCAGGGCCGGGCCGGGGATGGTCCCGGTGTCCCCGGCGGCGGCGAGGGCGAGGGCAGGCGTGCGGGAGGCAAGCAGAGTCATGGGGAGCGCTCCGAAAGGCCGTGACGGGCGGGGTGGGCTGCTCAGGGCTCGTAAGATACGTACCTACCGGTTTGCTTTTCAAGGAGCCCGAACGAAGGTTCGTCGGCGGCCGAGCGTGGCCGTTCGGGCGCACCCGGTGGCCGGTCGAACCCCGCCATAGCCCGGGTCGGGCCGCGGTGGCTCCGCTGACCTGCGGTGATTTCATGACCAGGACTTGACGAGTTCATTATCACAAGGGGCCTCCGGGTGGGGAGGGCGGCTACAAGTGAGAGTCGCCATTCCGGATTTGAGGCCTGTCGTGGGGGTCTCGGCCATCTGGCCGACTCATACCGTCTACGCGGTTTTCCCTCGCTCAAAGACCGCCTCATGTGACCTGGGACGCAGGGATCACCGCAGGGTCCGGCGGGTAAGATACGGGGTGTTTGGTTTTGTTTGCCGAGCGTTTCGGGCGGGGTGGTTGCGGTGGTGCGGCAGGAACGGGCGGTCCGGACGCGTCGGCTGATCCTTGAGGCGGCGGCGTCGGTCTTCGACGAGTACGGGTACGAGGGCGCGACGATCGGTGAGGTCGTCGCCCGTGCGGGAGTGACCCGCGGCGCGGTGTACTTCCACTTCGCTTCGAAGCGGGAGCTCGCCCAGGGCGTCGTGGAGGAGCAGTTCGGTAGTGACGAGATCCCCGAACGGCAGTGCAAGCTCCAGGAGTTCGTGGACCTCGGGATGGTGGTCGCCCATCTCATGCCGCGCGACCCGCTGTTGAGCGCGGGCGCGCGGCTCTCCCTCGGCCAGGACGTGTTCGGCGACTTCAGCGGCGGCGCCGCGCCCGGGTGGATCGAGCGCGCCGAGGGCGTGCTCACGGCGGCCGGCCGGCGCGGCGAACTGCTGCCGCAGGTGGTGCCCGCCGAGACGGCGTGGCTGGTGACCGGGGCCTGGACGGGCGTGCAGATCCAGTCCCAGAAGATGTCCGGCCGGGCGGACTTGGAGCGCCGGGTGGCGGTGCTGTACCAGCACCTGATGCCGAGCATCGCGATTCCCGGGGTGCTGGCCACGCTCGACCTCGCGGCCGACCGGGGCGCCCGGGTGGTGGCCGAGCTGGCGGCCGCCCGGGACGCCGCGGCCGAGGGGGGAGCGGGCGCGGAGGGCGCGGCCGCGGCGGGCGTCGGCGGGGCCGGCCGGGCCTGACCCCGCCGGGGCCGGCTCGTCGCCGACCGGCTCCGGATCGCCTCCGGATCGCCTCCCGTGCCGACCGGTTCCGGTTGCTCCCGGACGTCCCGGCGGGGTACCGGTCTGCCCGCTGTCCCGCTCCAGTGGCGATTGCTCTGCCTAAAAACAAACAGCGCGTTCGGTTTTGTATTGACAAACCGTCCGTCCTGTTTTTGGATAGGCATCGGGTGCTCGACCGGTCTCTCCGTGCGGGTCTGCGGGCCAGGAGCAGCGGAGCACCCGCCCGGCCGGTGGCCGTCGGGGTCGCCGACCCGTCTGGATTTGGGGTGGTCGTCGTGGAAATCCGGGTGCTGGGGGCCTTGGGGGTCCGACTGTGCGGGGCGTCGGTGGTGCCGACCGCCCCGAAACCGCGGCAGGTACTGGCCCTGCTCGCCTTACGTGCCGACCAGGTCGTCCCGGCCGGAGTCCTCGCCGAGGAACTGTGGTCCGGTCGCCCGCCGCGCAGCGCGCGCACCACCGTGCAGACCTACGTCCTCCAACTGCGCGACCTCATCGACCGCGCCCTCGCCCAAGGGGAGGGCGCTCCCGGAACCTCCTGCGCCAAGGACGTCCTGGTCACCTCGGCCGGCGGCTACATGCTGAACAGCGGAGGCGGACTCGTCGACCGCCAGGAGTTCGACCGCCTCGCCGGGCACGGCTACCGCGCCATGGACGCCGGAGACTTCCCGGTCGCCGCCCGCCAACTCGGCGAAGCGCTCGCCCTGTGGCGCGGACCGGCCTTCGCCGACGTCCCCGTCGGCGGCCAACTCGCCGTCGAGGCCAAACGGTTGGAAGAGACCCGGCTCTGCGCGCTCGACCAGCGGATCGAGGCCGACCTGCGGCTGGGCCGCCACCGGGTGCTGCTCGCCGAACTCACCGTCCTGGTCGACCGCTACCGCACCCACGAGAGCCTGCACGGCCAGTACATGGTCGCCCTGCACCGTTCCGGCCGACGAGGCGAAGCCCTGGAGGCCTTCCAGCGGCTACGGAACACCCTGGTAAGGGAGTTGGGCATGGAACCGTCCGCCGCGCTGCGCCGCCTGCAACGCTCCATCCTGCTCGCCGGCCCCGAGCGGGCGGAGCAGGAGCAGCCGCTCGCCCCCGCCGACGGATCCGCCCCCCGCCCCGCCCGCCTCACCCGGGTCGGCTGACCGGACTCGCATCAGGGGGTCCCGGGGGGCGACCCCGGGACCCCCTGCGAACGGCGGGACCCCAGCCGAGGACTGTTGACCGGAGTCCATCCGGTGCTCCAGCCGTAGGGGAAGCCGCCACCGGTTCCGTCGTCCGCCGGTTGCCCGTCGATCCGCAGGCCGGTCACGGGACGGTCCTCAGGCGGCCTTTACCTCGGTGTTCTGGCAGGCGTGGAGGAGCCAGCGTCCGTCGTCCTGCCGGGTCATGATGTAGAGCGGGGCGCCCTCCGAGTCGCCCTCCGCCGAGTGGTAGGTCTGGCGGACCTTGACGGCGGCCACGTCGGGGCGCAGGAACCGGATGTGCGTCGGCTCGTAGGTGACTTGGCCGTCCCAGGTGGTGGTGGGGAGGACGACGCGGGTGAAGGCGGCGATCGCGTCGAGGCCGATCAGGACCTTGCCGTGCGCGGTGGTCCAGAGGGCCTGGGGGTGGAACAGGGCGAGGAAGGCGTCCGGGTCCTTGGCGCGTTGGGTGCGCTCGACGGCGGCCACGACCTGTTCGATGGCGGTGATGTCCTCGGCTTCGGTGCTCATGGGGATCACTCTGGTACCTCAAGTTCCCTTGAGGTCAAGCCGATCGGGGACGGGGGCAGCGTCAGGTAGTCGTCGAGGCGGGCGGCGGCGGTGAGCATGGCGAGGCCCCGGACGGTGAGGCGCCGCTGCCAGTCGTCGAGGGCGGCGGCGAGCTCCTCGGTGCCGCCCGCCGAGCGGATCTGCCGGACCACGGTGGCGATGTGCTCCAGCGGGTAGCCGCCCCGCCGGAGCAGGTGGGCGAGTTCGGCGTCGCGGACGTCGGCCGGGCGGTAGACGCGGTGGCCGGTGGCGGGGTCGCGGGCGGGGGTGAGGATGCCGGTGGCCTCCCAGGCGCGCAGGGTCGCGGGGGTGACGCCGAGCCGGTGTGCGAGGTCGCCGACGGCGAGCGGGCCTGAGGGTGCCGGACGGTCGGGTGCGGTGGCCGGTCCGGCGCGCCCGGCGGGTCCGGTGAGGTGGCCGACGGCGTCGCGGACGGCGGCGAGGGTTTCGCGGTCGCGCAGCAGCCGGGCGTGGCCTCGGTCGAGGGTGGCGAGCGCCTCGTCGAGGCGGCCGGCGTGGACGGCGGTCATGACGGGTCCGGCGGGCGCGTGCCCGTACGCCGGGACGAGGGCGAGGAAGGCGCGCAGGGCGGCGGCGTGCCGTCCGGTGTAGATCCGGTAGCCGGTGGGCGTGCGGTCGGCGGGCGGGAGGAAGCCGTCGCGTTCGTAGTTGCGGACCGCTTGGGTCGAGATGCCGTGCTCGCGTGCGAGGTCGGAGGGGCGCATGCTCGTCTTCCGTTCGGGTCGGTTGGAGACTTTCGGTGATGGCGGAGCCTTGGGTCGGCGCAAAGTCTCAACCGAGCTGTCAAGGATACGCTTGAGGTCCATGAGCCAGGACATTCACGACTTCGTCACCCCGTCGTGCGAGCTGCTGGGATTCGGCGAGCCGACGCACCAGGAACCGGCCTTCGGCCTGGTCCGCAACGAACTGTTCCTCCGGCTGGCTGACCGGGGGTTCCGGTCGATCGCCTACGAGACGGACCGGGTGGCCGCGCTCGCCGTGGACGCCTACGTGCGGGAGGGCGTGGGCACCCTGGACGGGGTGCTGGCCGAGGGCTTCTCGCACGGCTTCGGGCAGCTCGACGCCAACCGCCGACTCCTCGTCCGGATGCGCGAGTTCAACCGGGAGAGGCCGCCGGGGGAGCGGCTGGCCTTCCACGGCTTCGACGCCCCGACCGAGACCTACAGCGCCCCCAGCCCGCGCGGCTACCTGGAACACGCCCGCGACTACCTGCGGCTCGACAGCGGCGCCGACGCCGACGCCGACACCGGACTCGGCTTCGACGTCGACATCGCCGGGCCGGCGGGTGAGGACGAGCGCTGGAGCCGGGCCGAGGCGGTGCTGGACCCGGCGCAGTCGCCGGGGGCCACCGCCGACGCGGCCCGGCTGAGGTACGTCGCCGACGACCTGCTCGTCCGACTCCACGAGCGGGCACCGGAGTTGATCGCGGCGACGTCCCCGGCCGCCTGGCTCGGCGCCAGGACGCGGCTGACCGCCGGCATCGGCCTGCTGCGCTACCACGCGCGGTCGGCCGTCCGGGGCCTCGACCCGAGCCGCCGGCTGAGCGGCCTGCTCGGTCTGCGGGACGCGCTCATGGCGCAGAACCTCCTCGACATCCGTGACATCGAGGCCCGGCGCGGGCCGACCCTGGTCTTCTCGCACAACCGGCACCTGCAGCGGAGCCCGAGCGCCTGGGCGCTGGGGGAACTGGACTGCCGGTGGAACGGCGCGGGGCGCATCGTCGGCGCGCTGCTGGGGGAGCGGTACGCGTTCGTGGCGGGGAGCCTCGGCCGCAGTGCGGCGATCGGGTTGGGCGCACCGGCGCCGGACACCTACGAGGCGTTCCTTCAACAACAACCGGACATGTCGTGGGAGTTGACGGCTGCGGTGCTGCCCGCCGAGGGCCGTACGCGCACCGACACGGTGCCGCGGCAGGGCTACTTCCCGCTCGACCGGGAACTCCTCGACGGTGCGGCGGCGCTCCTGCACATCGGTGACGGGGCGGTGGTGACGGGCGCGGTGACGGCTGCGGAAACGGCCGTGTCGGCGCCGTCCGGGGTTTCCGGGGCAGGCGAGGCGTCCGGGGCGGAAGGGGCCGCCGGGCCCGGGTAGGCCGTCCGCAGGTGGGCGACCAGGGCGGCGGTCGGCGGCGCGGCGGGCCGTGCGCTGGGCCAGGCCAGGGCGATCCGCACCAGCGGGACGGGGTCGGCCAGCGGGCGGACCCGCAGCCCGGGCACCGCGCCCGGGTCCGGCAGGACGGCCACGCCCAGGCCGTGCGCGGCGAGTTCGGCCAACTGCGGTGGCGCGGCCGCCTCGACGCCGATGACCGGGCTCGCCCCGGCCCGGGCCAGGGCCAGTTCCAGCGCGGTGCGCATGCCGGTGCCGCGCGGGGTGCTCACCAGTGAGTGCCCGGCGAGTTCGGCGACCGGCAACGCGGTGGGGAGGTGCCCGGCGAGCGGGTGCCGTTCGGGGCAGGCCGCGACCAGCGGCACCTCCAGCACGGTGTGCAGGGCGAGCCCGGCCAGCGCCGTCCAGCCGTCGTCGTCCTCGCGCCCGCTCGCGGTGACGGGCAGGCCGATCACGGCCAGGTCCAGGCGTCCGTCGCGCAGGGCGGCGAGCATGCCCGCGGTGGTGTCCTCGGCCAGCGAGAAGTCGATCCCGGGGTGCTCCTGGCGGAACGCGGCGAGCGTGGTGGCGAGTCCGGGCAGGGTGCCCAGTTCGGACGGCGGGCTGAAGGCCGCTCCGGCGACCATGCCCAGCCGTACGTGCCCCTGCCGCAGGCCGTCGAACTCCCGCGCCGTCCGCCGGGCCGCCGCGGCCGAGGCGAGTGCCGCCCGGGCGTGCGGCAGCACCGCCTCGCCGGCCGGGGTGAGCCGTACGGTGCGGCCCGAGCGGTCGAGCAGCGGGTGCCCCAGTTCCCGTTCCAGCCGGCGGATCTGGGAGCTCACGCCGGGCTGGGTCAGGTGCAGCAGCTCCGCGGCCCGGGTGAAGCTGCCGTGCTGGGCGACGGTGACGAAGTACTGGAGCTGCCGCAGTTCCATGACTCCTGATCATAGGTGGCAGAACCAGTCGGTCTTGGACGGCCGTACGGTTCCGGCCGCAGGCTGGACGCATGGAAACCGTGCCGCAGGACCGGGGGAAAGCCGAGCGGATCCACTGGATCCGGACGCAGATCGCGGCGGAGCGCCGTGAACTCGCCGAGGCGTTCGCCGACTTCACCCCGGAGCAGTGGAACTCGCCGTCACTGTGCGGGGGCTGGCGGGCCCGCGAGGTCGCCGCGCACATGAGCACCGGCTTCCGGTACTCGACGGCGCGAACGGTGCTCGAACTCGCCCGCTCCGGCGGTCACATCCACCGGATGGCCGACCGGGTCGCCCGTCGCGACGCCGCAGCCCTCACCGAGCGCGAACTCGCCGCCGCCCTGTCCGAGCACGCCGAGCACCCCTGGCGGCCCCCGGTCGGCGGCCGGATCGCGGCCCTCGCCCACGACGCCGTCCACGGCCTCGACATCACCGTCGCGCTCGGCCTGCCCAGCCGGCTCCCGGTGGCGCGCGCCGCCGCCCTGCTGGCCGGGGTCGGCCCCCGCTCGCTGCGGTTCTTCGGCGCGCGGGTGGACGGAGTGCGGCTGCGGGCGACGGACACCGCCTGGGAGTACGGGCAGGGCCCGCTCCTCGTGGAGGGGCGGGCGGAGCACCTGCTGCTGGTCGCGTACGGGCGCCGGGTGCCGGCGGGGCTGCTGGCGGGGCCGGGCGCGGGGCGGTTCGCCTGGGACGGGTGAGGGGAGCGCCGGCCGGGATCCGGAAGAGAGGCCCGGGCGTCGGGGTGGCAGTGGTCGGGGATCGCGCCGAGCTCCAGCCGGCCGCCGCGCGGGTCGTCGTCGGCGGGACCGGCCGTCGCGGCGTAGGGAGCGGGCGGGGCGGCCGTCATGCGAGTTTCGGGAGGCCGCGACTACGATCGGAAGAAGCCCTTCCGGATGGTGGTGAGACGGAAGCCAGGTCGCCGATGCCCCCGAGGTCCGTGCAGTGGCCGCCGTACGTGCTGGTCACGCCGTGGTTGCTGATCGTCGGCGGGCTGGTCTGGAACTCGCTGGACCCGGCCGACTACTGGGGCGACCCGATGCTGGCCGCCGCCGCCGTGCTCGCGGGCGCGCTGCTGTCGCTGCGGAACACCGTCGCGGTCGGGGTGGCCAACGTCACCGGGATCCTGGTGCTGTCCGTCCGGGACGGGTCGATCGGGACACAGGACGGCTACCTGGAGCTGGTGAACACGGCCTTCGCCGCGCTGCTCGGGATCGGGGTGAACCGCGTCGTGGCCCGGCACGGGCGGCGGTTGGAGCGGGTGCGGTCGGTGGCGGAGGCGGCGCAGCGCGCGGTGCTGCCGGAGCCGCCGGGACGGGTGGGGGAGCTGTCGGTCGCGGCCTGCTACCGGGCGGCGCAGGACGAGGCGCTGATCGGCGGGGACGCATACGCGCTGCAGGCCACCCCGTACGGTGTGCGCGCACTGATCGCGGACGTGCGGGGCAAGGGGCTGCACGCGGTCGGGGCGGTGTCGGTGCTGCTCGGGGCCTTCCGCGAGGGTTCGCACCGGATCCCGGACCTGGCGGCGCTCGCGGACGCGCTGGAGGACGCGCTGCTCCGGGAGGCCGACCAGCTCAGTGAGGAGCTGCGGCTGGAGGGCTTCATCACGGCGCTGCTGGTGGAGTTCCCGCCGGGGGAGGGGACGGTGCGCACGCTGGACTGCGGCCACCCCGGGCCGTACCTGCTGAGCCCCGGCCCCACGGCCGGTGCGGTGGTGCGCCGGCTGGACGCGGCCGATCCGGGGCTGCCGCTCGGGATGGGCGCGCTGGGCGTGGCGCGGCCCGCGACGGAGAACCGGGCGTTCCCGCCCGGGTGCACGCTGCTGCTGGTGACCGACGGGGTGACCGAGGCCCGGGACGCGGCCGGGGAGTTCTACGACCCGGTGCCCGGGCTGGCCCCGCTGGGGCCGTTCGCCGGGCCGGGCGAGGTGCTGGACGCGTTGGTGGCGGATGTCGAGCGGTGGACGGGCGGGCCGAGGGACGACGACATGGCGGTGCTCGCGATCACCCGGCGGGCGGATGGCTGAGCGACCCGGCGGGCGGATGGCTGAGCGGCGGTACCGGACGGCCGGGCAGCGGCGCCGGATGCCCTGTACGACGGTTGCCGTCGGTCACGCGGATATCACGATGGGGTGACGGGACTGTAGCGCTCCGTGTAATCAGGCCAAGTTGAGGGGCTCCGTCCGGTGGCCGGAAAGTCCGGGTCCGAATATCGGACGGCGAAATGGACGGACGGACCGGGCTGCTCCCCGGGCGGCCGGCGGGCCGCGTCCCCTTGGCGCACCGGCGGTGCGGAGGTCGCGGCCGGTCCATAAGGGGCCGTAAGAGACGCGCAAGCGGCCGTCGGGGGAGTGGCGGGATCAGGCCGACGCGCGGTTCGTCCGGAAACGGACACGGTGCTTGCCCCGTATCGAAGAGGTGACCGAGAGTCGCACCGATGAACGAGAAGCCCCGCCCCCGTCAGGCCCGTCTGCTCGACCACCGCGAATTCCGGCTCCTGTTGACCGGAGCCGCCGCGGCCCAGACGGGCAGTCAGGTCACTCTGGTCGCGCTGCCGTTGGTGGCGGTGATCGTGCTGGAAGCCACACCGTTCGAGGTCGGCCTGCTGACCGCCGCTGAGACCGCCGCGTTCCTGCTGGTCGGCCTGCCCGCAGGCGCCTGGCTGGACCGGATGCGCAAGCTGCCGGTGCTGATCCGCGCCGACGTGGTGCGCTGCCTGGCCGTCGGGTCGATCCCGCCGGCCGCGGCGCTCGGGGCGCTCACCATGGCGCAGCTCTACCTGGTGGCGCTGGTCACCGGGGTGGCGACGGTGTTCTTCGACGTCGCCCACCAGTCCTTCCTGCCCGCCGTCCTGCCGCGCGAGCAACTGGTCGGCGGCAACGGGGCGTTGGAGACGGTCCGCTCCTCGGCGCAGATCGCCGGGCCGGGCCTCGGCGGCGGACTGGTCCAGCTGCTCGGCGCGCCGCTCGCCATCGTGGCCGACGCCTTCGGCTACCTGGCCTCCGCGCTGCTCCTCGCCCGGATCCGGGTCGACGAGACCCTGCCGGAGCCCGCGCCGGGGCGCTCGCTGCGCGCCGAGGTCGGGGAGGGCGTCCGGTTCGTGCTCGGACACCCGCTGCTGAGGGCGATCGCGACCGCGACCGCCGTGTCCAACCTGTTCGCCGCCGTGCTGATGGCCGTCCAGACGGTCTTCTGGGTCCGGGTGCTCGACCTGCCGCCGGGGGCCATCGGCGTGCTGCTGTCGGCCTCCGCCCTCGGCGGGCTGGCGGGCGCCCTGTGCGCGGGGTACCTGGCGCGGTGGGTCGGCCAGGCCCGGCTGATCTGGCTCTCCACGGTGGTGACGGCGCCGTTCGCGGTGCTGTGGCCGCTGTCCGGCGGCGGCGCGGGCGTGGTGCTGTTCGGCCTCGCCTCCGGCGTGGTGCTGTTCGGCGCGGTCGCCTACAACGTCGCCCAGGTCAGCTTCCGGCAGAGCGTCTGCCCGCCCGAACTGCTCGGCCGGATGAACGCCACCATGCGCTTCCTGGTGTGGGGCACGCTGCCGATCGGCGCGCTGGGCGGCGGGATCGTCGCCGACGCGGCCGGGCCGCGCGCCGCGCTCTGGCTGTGCGCGGCGGGGTTCCTGCTCGTCCCGGTGCCGCTGCTGCTGTCGCCGCTGCGCCGGATGCGGGACCTGCCGGACGGCCGGCTGCCGGAGGATGGCACCCCGGACGCCGCCGGGGCCGGGGCCGACGGGACGGAGAGCGGGACCGGGACCGGGACCGCCGAGTTCGCGACCGCCGAGGCCGCGAGTGCCGGAACCGCCACCGCCGAGCAGCCCGCCACGAGCCCTGCCACGAGTCCCGCGACGAGTCCCGCCACGAGTCCCCCCGCCCCCTGACCGAGCCCCGACCCGAGCCGCGACCGGAAACCGGAGACTGTTCCCGTGCACGCCAGCATCACCGCCGCCTACCTCGCCCGGTACCGCTCAGCCGCCGCCGACGCCCCGGTGGAGCTGCTCCCGCTGACCGGCGCCCAACGACGGTTCCTGATCACCCGCCGACTCGCGCCGCAGAGCCGCTCCGACGTCGTCCCGCTGTTCTTCGCCTACCCGCGCGGCACCGTCGACCAGGAGCGGCTGGCCCGCGCCGCCGCCCGGGTCGCCGCCCGCCACCCGGCGCTCTGCGGCGGCTTCGCGACCGTGCGCGGCACGCCCGTCCTGCGGGTCGGCGGCCCCTCCGTCGAGGCCGCCCGGATCGTCGTCGCCCCCGGCGGCACGGCCCGCGAGGCGCTGCGCGAGGCGCTGCTGGACTGGCCCGCGGACGGGCCCGCGCTGCGCCTGCTGGTCGCCCAGGAGCCGGACGGGGACGAGGAGTTGCTCGCACTCGCGCTGGACCACGCGGCCTGCGACGAGCAGTCCCTCGGGGCGCTCTCCGCCGAGATCGGTGCGGCGTACGAACAGGACGGGACGGACGGGTCGGACGGGCCGGACGGGTCGTCGTCGGCGGGGCCCGGTCCGCAGGCCCTGGCCGACTACCGGCAGGCCGTGGAGCTCCAGCTGGCCGCCGAGAACGCCGCGGGCGGCCCCGCCGCGCAGGCCCACTGGGGCCGTCGGCTCGGCGGCCTGACCGGGGCGGGCGGCGGAGCGGCCACCTCCACCGGGATGCTCACCGAACGGCTGCCGGCCGCCGACGGCGCTGCCCGCAGAGCGGTGTTCCCGGCGCTGCTGGACGCCGTCGGAACCGCCGCCCACCGGCTGCACCGGGCATCGGGTGCCCTCCGGCCGGGGGCCGGGGGAGGGGCGCTCGCGCTCGGCTACCCGTGGGGCGGCCGCCCGCCCGGCGCACCCGCCGCGCTCGGCTGCTTCCTCAACACCCTGGTCCACCCGGCCGCCCCTGGCCCGGCGGTCGCCGACCGGGCCGACACCGGCCTGGACGACCTCGCCGACGCGTGGTGGGATGACCTCGACCACGCCGACACCCCGTTCGACGAGGTGGTCCGGGCGGCCCGGACCGCCGGGTCGCCGTGGTCGGGCGCCCTGGACGCCATGCTCACCCTGGAGGACCTGCACCGCCGCCCGCCGCTGGTGCTCGGCGGCGTCCCCGGCCGGGAGACCCACCTGGCCGGACGGCCGCTCGCCGCTCCGCTCGCCGTCTCCGCCTCGCACGGCGACGACCTGCTGGTCCGGTTCGCCTGGGACCGCGACCGCTTCCCCGAGGCCGACGCCCACGCCGCCTTCGACGGCCTGCTCGCCGTGCTGCGGCACCACCTGCACGCCCGGCACCGCCTGGACTCCCACGTCTGAACGCGCCCGCCCCGACCGGGGATTGCGCCACCCTGACCGCCCGCTGACCACCCCTGACCGCTCCGGACGGCCCCGGGCCGGCCCGGCCCGAACCCCGCGCCCACCCCGCGCCCCGGCCGTCCCACGCCCGGCCGTCCCCGCCTGACCACTTCACGCCTGACCACCCCACGCCGGATCCGCCCTCGCGGAACCGCCGCGCCTGGACGCGCCTGACCGCGCGGGCCCGAAACGGGCCCGCCCGCACAGGTACCCGGGCCCGGGCCGCACGCTCACCCCGGTGCGGCCCGGGCCACCGGCCGGAACGGGACCACCCCACGCCCGCCGCCGGCCACCGCAGTGCCGACACAAGCCCACCACACAAGGGAACCGCCCATGTTCGCACTCTCTCCGTCGCAGGAGATCGTCTGGCTGCACGAACAGATGCTGCCGGGCAGTCGCGCGTACAACTTCACCGCCGTCCTCGACCTCTGGGGCACCCTCGACCGCGACGCGCTGCACGCCGGCCTGTCCGCCGTCCTGGACCACCACCCGGGCCTGCGCCTGGAGTTGGTGCCCAGCGCCGAGGGCCTGCCCGGCCAGCGGGTCGCCGAGGGCTGTCGACCGGAGCTGCGCGACAGCGACTTCAGCGCCGAGGCCGACCCGGAGGCGGCCTTCCGCCGGTTACTGGCCGCCGAGGCCGAGGAGCCGGTGGACACCGAGCGGGCGCCGGTGCTGCGCTGGCACCTGGTCCGGATCGCCGACGGCCACCACCGGCTGATCCACGTCGAGCACCACCTCGTCCACGACGGCCACTCCTTCGCGATCCTGCTGCGCGACCTGTTCACCGTCTACCGCGCCCGGGTCCTCGGCGAGCCGTACGAGCTGCCCGCCGCCCCGTCCTACGAGGACCACGCGCGCGCCGCCGCCGACGTCCCCCGCGACCGCGCACTCGACTACTGGACCAGGGAGTTGACCGACGCGCCGCGCGAGGTCACGCTGCCCGGTCTGGCCCGGGCGGGCGCCGAACGCCGCCACCGCGGCGGGCAGCTGCGCCAGTCCGTCGGCGCCGACCTGGCCGAGCGGCTGCGCGTGCGCAGCAAGGCCGACGGCCACACCCCGTTCAGCACCCTGCTCGCGCTGTTCGCGGAGCTGCTGCGCCGGCACAGCGGGCACCGCGAGCTGGTGGTCGGCACCGCCGTCGGCAACCGCCCGGAGGGCTTCGAGGCGACCGTCGGCATGTTCGTGAACACCGTGCCGCTGCGACTGCGGCTCGACCCGGCGGCGCCCGGCACCGAGGCCGTGGACGAGGTCACCGACGTCCTGATGCGCGCGCTGCCGTACCAGGACCTGCCGGTGCAGGAGTTGACCCGGCGCCTGGGCCTGCACACCAACGGTGCCGACAACCCGCTGTTCAACGTGATGTTCAGCGCGCACGACGCGGCGCTGCCCGACGTCCAGGCGCCCGGGCTGGAGGTGTCGCTGTACGAGGGCTTCAACACCGGCACCACCCGCTTCGACCTCGACCTGGTGCTGCTGCCCGACGACCGCCGGGTGGTCGGCGAGAAGCACGGCGCCGCCGGGATGACCCTGGTCTGGGACTACGACGCGGACCTCTTCCGGGAGTCCGACGCGGTGCTGCTCTCCGAGCGGCTGCTGGAGCTGCTGCGCTGCTACCTCGACCGCCCGGAGGCGCCGATCGCCGAGCTGGCCCCCGCCGCCGCGTCCGAGCCCGCCGCTGTGAACCCCGAGGCGGCCACCCCCGCCGCCACCGCGAAGCCGGAAGCCGCGACCCCCGAAGCCGCCGCGCCCGGCCTGCTCGACCCGGCCGCCGCCCACGACCCCGCCGCGCTCGCCCTGCTGGCCGGCAACGAGCGCGTCACCTACGGCGAACTCGACCGCCGCGTCACCGAGTTGGCCGAGCGGCTGCGCGCCGCCGGGGTCGCCCCCGGCCAGCCGGTGGCCACCGTCCTGCCGCGCGGCGCCGACAATGTCGTCGCCCTGCTCGCCTGCCTGCGCCACGGCGCCGTGTACGCCCCGCTGTCCACCGAGGACCCGGCGGCCCGGCTCGGCCTGCTGCTGGCGCGGCTGAACCCGGCGCTCGTCCTGGCCACCCGGCAGAGCGCGCTCGCGCTGCCCGCCGAGGGCGTCACCCCGGCGCTGCTGGACGGCCCGGCCTTCCCGAAGGCCGAGCCCGCCGCCGTCCTGGACGGCGCCGCCTACCTGATCCACACCTCCGGCTCGACCGGCGTGCCCAAGCCGGTCCTGGTCGGCCGCGAGGCGCTCGCCGGGTACGTCGCCGCGATCGCCGACCGCTACCGGCTCACCTCCGCCGACCGGGTGCTGCTGTTCGCCCGGCCGTCCTTCGACGTGGCGCTGGAGGAGGTGCTGCCCGCCCTCGCCGCCGGAGCCACGCTGGTCGTCCCGCAGCGCGAGGTGCCGACCGGGCCCGAGCTGGTCGCCGTCCTGGCCGCGCGCGGGGTCACCGTCGCCAACCTGCCGACCAGCTACCTGCTCGCCGTCCGCGAGGACCTGCGCGAGGCGCTGCGGGACGGCCGCTGGACGCCCCGGCTGCTCGTCCTCGGCGGCGAGCGCCTGCCCGCCCGCGCACTCGCCGACCTGACCGGTGCCACCACCGTCCTGAACGCGTACGGCGTGACCGAGGCGACCGTCACCTCCACCGTGTACGAGGTGACCGCCGCCGACGTCGCCCGGGACGGCGAGATCCCGCTCGGCACCGAGCTCGACGGCGTGCTCATGCACGTCCTGGACGAGACGCTGCGCCCGCTCCCGGCCGGCTGCGTCGGCGAACTCGTCGTCGGCGGAACGATGCTGGCCGACGGCTACCCCGGCCTGCCGGAACCGACCGCCGCCCGCTTCGTCACCGTCCCCGCGCTCGGCGGCGCCCGCGTCTACCGCACCGGTGACCGCGGCTACCGCGACCTGGACGGCCGGCTGTGCTTCCTCGGCCGCGCCGACAACCAGGTCAAGCTGCGCGGCCACCGGATCGAGCTGGAGGAGATCGAGGCCGCCGCCTCCGCCGAACTCGGCGGCCGCTCCTGCGCGGTGGTGCTGCACGACGACCCGCGCACCGGCCCCCGCCTGGTCGGCTTCCTGGAGGGCGCCGACCGCCCCGACCAGGCCGCGCTGCACGAGGCGCTGGCCCGCCGGCTGCCCGGTGGACTCGTCCCGGCGACCTGGACCGCCGTCGCCGCGATGCCGACCCTGCCCGGCGGCAAGCCCGACCGGGTGGCCCTCGCCCGGCTCGCGGACCAGGCCGCCGAGGAGCCGGCCGACCGTCCGGACGCCCCGAGCGCCTTCGCCGACCCCGGCCAGGAGCTGATCGCCGCCGCCTGGCGCGAGGTGCTCGGCCACGACCGCTTCACCGCGGACTCGCACTTCTTCGAGGTCGGCGGCCACTCGCTGCTCGCCGCCCAGCTCGCCGCCCACCTGGAACCGCACCTCGGCAGCCGGCCGCCGCTGCGTACCCTGTTCCGCCACGCCGTGCTGGCCGACCAGGCCCGCGCCCTCACCGGCCAGAAGTGAAAGGCAGAGTCGCAATGACCGCCCCCTCCGCCGTCCTGGAAGACGGCCACCGCGAGATCGTCGACGCCTTCGAGAGCTTCATCCGCCGCGAACTCGTCCCGCTGGCCGCCGAGTTGCCCGAGACCGCCGACCAGGTGCCCGGCGACCTGCGCGGTTACGTCCGCAAGCGCTCCGCCGCCCTCGGCTTCTACGCCGGCGACTACCCCGAGGAGCTCGGCGGCTCCGACATGCCCTTCACCGCCGTCGTGCTGCTGCACCACGCCGCCGGGCGCAGCGGCTGCGTCCTCGCGCCCTACGCGCTGGCCGGCTCCGACGGCCCCAGCCCGCTGCTGCGCAACGGCACTCCCGCCCAGGTCGAGCGCCACCTCGTCCCGCTGGTGCGCGGCGAGCAGACCCGCTGCCTGGCCCTCACCGAGCCGCACGCCGGCTCCGACGCCTTCCGCCTCACCACCACCGCCGTGCGCACCGGCGACGGCTGGGTGCTGAACGGGCGCAAGACCTTCGTCAGCAACGCCGAGCACGCCGGTCTCGCACTGGTCGTCGCCGCCACCGACCTCGGCGACGGCGCCGGCCCGGCGGCCGGGGCCACCGCGTTCGTGCTGCCGATGGACCAGCCCGGACTGCGGATCGGCCAGCGCTACGAGGGCATGTCCGGCGAGCCGCTGTTCGAGCTGCTGCTGGACGGGGTCAGCGTCGGCCCGGAGGCCGTGATCGGTGGTGAGGAGGGCGTCGGCGCGGCCACCGCCCTCGCCATCGACAGCCTGTCGCGCGGGCGCCTGGTGGTCGCCGCGATGTGCAACGGGATCGCCGAGTACGCGCTGCGGGCCGGCGTCGAGTACGCCAAGGAGCGGCGCGCCTTCGGCCGGGTGATCGGCGAGTACCAGCACGTCCAGGAGCACCTGGTCACCACCCGGGCCGAGGTCGAGTGCTCCAAGCTGCTGACCCTCGCCTGCGCCCGGCTGGTCGACGAGGGCACCGAGTCGCCGGAGAACGCCGCGCTCGCCAAGCTCACCGCCTCCGAGACCGCCGTCCGGGCGGTCGACCGCTCGCTCCAGGTGCACGGCGCCACCGGCTGGGTGCGCGGCCACCCGCTGGAGTTCCTGTACCGCTACGTGCGGATGACCACGATCATCGAGGGGACCTCCGAGGTCCAGAAGGTGATCATCGCCCGCTCCATGGGCCTGAACTGACGGATCGTCATGAACCACATGAATCACGTCATGAATCACCTCGTGAAAGCGGAGAGCACGATGGAACCCCTGACCACGGAGACCCCCAGCACCGGGTACGGCCGGCCGCACCAGGACGGCGCGGTCCTCGACCTGTTCACCACCTGGGCGCACCGCACCCCGGACGCCCCCGCCCTGGTCGACGGCGAGCGGACCTGGAGCTACGCCGAACTCGACCGCCTCGCCGACAGAACGGCCGAGGCCCTGCGCGGCCGGGTCGGCCCCGGCGACCTGCTCGGCGTCTGCCTCGGCCACTCGGTGTCGCTGGCCGCCGTCACCCTGGCCGCCGCCAAGCTCGGCGCCGTCCACCTGCCGCTCGGCCCGCGCCCCGGCGAGCACCGGCTGCGGGCCGTCGCCGAACAGCTGCGCCCGGTCTGCCTGGTCGGCGAGCCGGCCCTGCTGCCGGCCGGCGGCGAGCGGCTCGCGCTGGACCTGCCCACCGAAGGCGTGGTGGCCGCCCTGACGCCCGGCGCACAGGTGACCGTCCCGGCCGGCACCCACTACGCGGTGCTCACCTCCGGCTCCACCGGCACCCCCAAGGCCGTCGCCGTCACCGAGCCCTCGTTCGGCGCGCTGCTCCACTGGTACCGCGAGCTGACCGGGCTCGGCCCCGGCGATCGGCACAGCCTGCTGATCGGGGTCTCCTTCGACCCGCACGTCATGGAGCTGTGGGCCGGCCTCACCTCCGGCGCCGCCCTGGTCCTCGCCCCCGAGGCCGTCCGCTGGGACTCCGGCGCGCTCACCGACTGGTGGCAGGAGGCCGGCATCACCGTGGCCGTGCTCCCCACCCCGCTCGCCGAACCCCTCCTGGCCCGCCCCTGGCCCGCCGGATCGGCCCTGCGCCACCTCACCGTCGGCGGCGACCGGCTGCGCCGCGCCCCCGGGCCCGAGGTGACCGCGACCGTCCACAACGCCTACGGCCCCGCCGAGGCCACCATCACCACCACCGTGCACACCATGGCCCCCGGCGGCGACCACGGCGCCGGAGCCCCGCCCATCGGGCTGCCGGTCCCGGGCGCGATCGTGCTGGTCACCGACGAGGCCGGCCGGCCGGTGCCGCGCGGCACGGCGGGCGAGCTGCGGATCGGCGGCCGGGGCCTGGCCGCCGGCTACCTCGACCCCGAGCTGACCGCCCGCCGCTTCGTCGGCGCGCCGGAGGGCATCGAGGGCACCGACCGGGTCTACCGCACCGGCGACCGGGTCGTCATGCGCCCCGACGGGGTGCTGGAGTTCCACGGCCGCCTGGACGACCAGGTCAAGGTCAGCGGCGTGCGGATCGAGCCCGCCGAGGTCGAGGCCGCGTTCGAGCGCGACCCGCTGGTGCGCCGGGCGGTGGTCGCCGCCGAGCAGGCGCCGACCGGCGTGCGGCTGCTCGCCTTCGTCCAGCTCGAAGACCGCGCCGGGGACGGTGCCACGGACGGCGCCACGGCCGGTGCGACGGGCGGGGCCACGGCTGGCGCGACGGCCGGTGCCGACCCGGCGCGGCTGCTCGACGCCGTCCGGCCCTGGCTGCCGGAGCAGGCGGTGCCCGCCGACGTCCGACTGGTGGACCGCTACCCGCTGGACGCCAACGGCAAGGTCGACCGCGCCGCACTGCTCGCCGCCGAGCCGCCGCAGCCCCTCGGGGAGGACGGCGCCACCCCGGTCGAGCGCACCGTGCTGAAGCTCTGCCGCGAGCTGATCGGCCGCGCCGACCTCGGCCCGGCCGACAACTTCCTGGCCTCGGGCGGCAATTCGCTCGCCGCCGCACGACTGCTGGAGGCCCTCGAAGGCGAGTACGGGATCCGGCTGCGCGCGCCCCTGGTGCTGCGCCAGCCCGACCTGCGGGCCGTCGCCCGGCTGGTCGAGGAACGGGTCGCGGCCCTGGCCCCGACCGCCTGACCCGCCCGCACCTCCCCCGCAGGGCGCCCCGGCCCGGACCGCCGGGGCGCCCGGAAAGGAACCACCATGACCACCGCGACCCTGCCCGCGCTGATCGCCCGACAGGCCCGGCAGCAGCCCGACGCGCTCGCCGTGACCGACGGCACCACCATCCTCACCTACAGCGAACTCCTGGACGCCGCCGACCGGTTGGCCACCGTCCTGGCCGCCCGGGGGATCGGCCCCGGCAGTGCCGTCGGCCTGCTCTGCGCCCGCTCCACCCGCCTCGTCGTCGCCCAGCTCGCGGTCTGGCGGGCCGGCGGCCACGTCCTGCCGCTCGACCCGGCCTACCCGCGCCCGCGCATCGCCGAGATGACCACGGACGCCGGAGCGCGCCTCGTCCTCGGCGACAAGGCGCTGCTCGCCGAGTCCGGACTGGCCGAGGACCGGACCCTCGTCCTGACCGAGCACGGCACCGACGACACCGACACCCCCGCGGCGGCGCCCGCCGCCGCCGACCCGGCCGCGCCCGCCCTGGTCTTCTACACCTCCGGCTCCACCGGACGGGCCAAGGGCGTCCTCGTCCCGCACGGCGCGATCGCCGACCTGGTCACCGCCCCGGGCGCGATCGCCGTGGGCCCCCGCGACCGGGTGCTCTTCCACTCCGCCGTCACCTTCGACGCCTCCACCTTCGAGCTGTGGGCGCCGCTCGCCCGGGGCGCCGCCATCGCCGTCTCCCCGGCCGACCGGCCCACCGCCGAGGAACTCGGCCGCGACGTCGAACGGTTCGGCGTCACCACCCTGCTGCTCACCAGCGCGCTCTTCCACCACCTCGCCGCCCGCCAGTCCCGGGTCTTCGGGGTGCTGCGCACCGTGGCCGTCGGCGGCGAGGTGCTGTCGCCCGAGCACGCGGGCTCGGTGCTGCGGGCCTTCCCCTGGCTGGAACTGGTCAACGTCTACGGTCCGACCGAGGCCACCACCTTCACCACCCTGCACCGGGTCACCCCGGCGGACTGCGCCGGCCCGATCCCGATCGGCCGGACCTACGGCGGCGCCCGGGCCCTCGTCCTGGACGAGCGGCTCGCGCCGGTGCCCCCGGGCACGGTCGGCGAACTCTGGATCGGCGGGGACCGCCTCGCCCTCGGCTACCTCGACCGGCCCGAGCTGACCGCCGAGCGCTTCCGCGAACTGCCCGGCCTCGGCCGCGCCTACCGCAGCGGCGACCTGGTCCGCGAACGGCCCGACGGCGTCATGGAGTTCCACGGCCGGACGGACGAGCAGGTCAAGCTGCGCGGCTTCCGGATCGAACCGGGCGAGGTCGAGCACGCGCTGCTCCAGCTCCCCGAGGTCGCCGAGGCCGCGGTCGTGGTCCGCCGGGCCGGGCAGGCCGACGCCGCCCTCACCGCCTGCCTCGTCCTCGCCGAAGGAGCCGCCCACGCGGTCGAGACGGTGCGCGCCCGGATCGCCGAGCGACTGCCCGCCCACCTGGTGCCCACCGCCTGGACCGTGCTCGCCGCACTGCCGCTGACCGGCGCCGGGAAGGTGGACCGGCGGGCCCTGGCCGCCGACGACGCGGCCGAGCGGCGCCCGTCCCGGGGCGGCGACCTCACCCCGATCCAGCAGGTCGTCGCCGAGGCCTGGAGCCGGGCCCT
Organism: Kitasatospora sp. NPDC056446; assembly: GCF_042796115.1. NCBI lineage: Bacteria > Bacillati > Actinomycetota > Actinomycetes > Kitasatosporales > Streptomycetaceae > Kitasatospora > Kitasatospora sp. NPDC056446. The sequence continues at coordinate 24,960 of NZ_JBHTRF010000059.1, forward strand.
GGAACGCCCGATCACCGATTCGGCCGCCGACTTCCTCGCCGAGGGCGGGCACTCCCTGCTCGCCATGTGGGTCGTCGACGACCTGCGCGAGGACCTCGGCGTCGAACTCTCGCTCGCCGACTTCCTCGACCACCCGACCGTCGCCGCACAGGCGGCGCTGCTCGAACGCGCCCTGCGGGCCGCCGACGGCGCCGACGGCGCCGACGGTGCCGACGGAACGGCCGGAGCCGACGGCTCGGCCGAGACCACCGGAGGGGAGCGGTGACCGCCGTGGACCAGTCCGACCTGCTGCGCCGCGCCCGCAGCCGCCGCACCGAGACCCCCGTCGCCCCCACCGGCCCCACCGGCCAGGAAGGCCAGGCAGGCGAAACCGGCCCGGCGCCGCTCTCGCACGCCCAGCAGCGGATGTGGCTGATGGACCACCTCGGCCAGGGCGGCGCCCTCTACAACGTCCCGATCGCCACCCGGCTGCGCGGCCCGCTCGACCGGGCCGCCCTCGCCGCCGCGCTCACCGCGCTCACCGAGCGGCACGCCGTCCTGCGCACCCGCTACCCGCGCCGGGACGACGAGCAGCCGTACCAGCGGATCGACCCGGCCTCCCCGGTCCCGCTGCCGGTGCTCGACGCCGCCGACGGGGAAGGTGTCGTCGGGACGGACGCCGGCGGCGCGCAGCGGCTCGCCGCCGAGGCCGCCCGCCCGTTCGACCTGGCCGCGGGCCCGGTCCTGCGCGCCCTGCTGCTGCGGCACGGGCCCGAGGACCACACCCTGCTGCTGACGATCCACCACATCGCCGTCGACGGTGGTTCCCTGCCCGTGCTCGCCGCCGACCTCGCCGCGCTCTACGCCGCCGAGTGCGCCGGCACGGTGCCCCGACTCCAGCCGGCCGGCCCCTCGTACGCCGAGTACGCCCGCCAGGAGCGGGCCCGGGACGCCGAACTGACGGCCGCCGCCGACACCATCGCCGCCCGCCTGGCCGGCGCCCGCCCGCCGGCGCTGCTGCGGGCCGTCCCGCCCGGCGCCCGGGAGCGCCGGGCCGCCCTGCACACCGCCCCGCTGGAGCCCGGCGTGGTGGACGGGCTGCGCCGGCTCGGCGCCCGGCACGGCGCGACGCTGTTCACCGTTGTGCTGGCCGCCGCGTTCGCCACGCTGCGCACGGCCGCCGGGCAGGACGACCTCGTCCTCGGCTGCGCCAGCGGCCACCGGGCCCGGCCCGAGCTGCGGCGCACCGTCGGCCTCGGCGTCAACACCCTCGCGGTGCGGGTCGACCGCTCCGCAACCCCGGACGGTGAGCCGTCCGGCGGCGGGTCCTTCGGCGAGCTGCTGGCGGCGGTCCGCGCCGAGCTGCTCGCCGCGCAGCAGCACCACGACGTGCCCTTCGACCTGGTGGTCGAGCGGCTCGGCGCGGCGGCGCGCCGCGCGGACGGCACCCCGCTGCTGTCGGTCACCTGCGATGTGGTCCGGCCCGGTGCGCCGCTCACGTTGCCGGGCCTGGCGGCCGAGAGCGTCGAACTCGACCTGGGGCTCGCCAAGTTCGGCCTGGCACTGCTGCTGGAGGACGGTCCGGCGCCGCGCTGCCTGGTCCAGCACGACCGGGACGCGCTGGACGCGACCACGGCCGGCCGGCTGCTGGAGGCCTTCGCGGCCGTGCTCACGGCCGTGGCGGGGGAGGCGGACCGGCAGCTGTCGGAGCTGCCGGGGACTCTTCTGGTCGCGGCCGAACACCCGGTGGTGGCAGGCCTGTCGGCCGATCCCCGGGTCGTCGAGGCGGCCGTGGTCACCCGCGCCGACGGGCCGCCGCTCGCCTACGCGGTGGTGCGCGGGCCCGTCGCCCCGACCGGCGCCCAGCTCCGGGCCGCTCTGCGCGCGCGCCTCCCGGTCGCCGAACTCCCGCTCGCGGTCACGCTGGTGGACCGGATCCCCCGGCACCCGGACGGCACCCCCGACCACGACCGGCTGCCCGGCGCCGCCGCGCACCCCGGAAGCACGGAGGCCGACAACGCGCGGGCCGGTGCGGGGCTGCCGGAGGGCCCGCTGGACACCGTCCGGGAGGCGTTCGGCGAACTGCTGGGCACCACCCCGCCCGCCGACGGCGACTTCCTCGCCCTCGGCGGCCACTCCCTGGTCGCCGTCCAGCTCGCCGAACGCCTGCGCACCCGCACCGGGCTGCCGCTCACCGGCCTCGACATCCTGGAACAGCGCACCCCGGGCGCCCTGGCCACGCTGCTCGCCACCCGCGAGGAGGAGCGCCGCGCCGCGCTCGCCCTGGCCGGCCCCCGCCCGCGCACCGGCACCCGCCCCCGGGCCGGCACCATCCTGCTCACCGGCGCCACCGGCGGAGTCGGGGCGGCGGTCCTCCAGGAGCTGATCGCCCAGGGCCGGCCGGTCCGCGTACTGGTCCGGCCCGAGTCCACCCACCTGCCCGCCCTCAACGGCGCGGAGGTGGCGGAGGGCGACCTCGGCGACCCGGACAGCCTGCGCCGCGCCGTCGAGGGCGCGGACGCCGTCATCCACTCCGCCTGCACCTTCACCGACCACGCCACCGACCTCGCCGCGATGCGCGCCCTGGTCGACGGTTGGCGCGGCGGCCCGTTCGTGTTCGTCAGCAGCATCGACGCGTACGGCCGGCCGGCAGGCACCGAGGTCCCCGAGGGCGGCCCGAGCGGCGAGCAGGTCACCCCGTACGGGCAGGCCAAGCTGGACTGCGAGCGGATCCTCTTCGAGGCCGCCGCCACCGGCCGGGGCCCGGCCACCGCCGTCCGCGCCCCGATCGTCTGGGGCCCGCACCACCGGCTGCGCGACCAGCTCCGCTGGGGCTCCACCGGCGCCCTCTTCCAGGCGGCGCTGGCCGGCAGCCCGATCGCCCTGCCGGTGACCGACGACTGGTACGGCGCCTCCTGGGTGCACGCCGCCGCGCTGGCCCGCTCGCTCTCGGCCTGCGCCGGAGCGGACCACCCGGCCGCCGGGCGGGTCGTCAACGCGGTGAGCGGACACGTCTCCTGGACGGAGTTCACCGCCGAGCTGGTACGGCTGCTCGGCTCCGACAGCCCGCTCCTGGTCGGCCCCGAGGCCGACGAGGAACTGCGCCGCCCCTGGCGCTACCGGGCCGAGGCCCTGGCGGGCCCGCTCACGCCCGAACCGGGCGAGGACTGGCGCAGCGTGCTGGCGGCCATGGTCCGCTGAACCGGCCGGTACGGGCGGAGGGGGCCGGCCGGCACCGGACCCCTCCGCCCGGCCGCGCTCACCCCCGGCCGCGCTCACCCGATGGTGACCACCCGGGCCCACTCCGGCGGGGACTCCGGCCGGTAGTCCTCGTCCTCCTCGTCGTAGCGGCTGGGGCGGGGGAAGAGCCCGACGACGGTGCGGCAGGACGGCGCGGCCGACGGCCACCTGGTCTGGCCGTCGGTCAGGACCACCACCACGTCCGGCCGGGGGGTGGTGCGCAGGGCGGCGCGGAACCCGGTGCGCAGGTCCGTGCCGCCGCCGCCGAGCAGCGGGATGCCCTCCGACCGGCACAGCGCGTGGACGCCGTGGGCGGCCGCGTCGCACGGGACCACGGTGACCTGGTCCCGGCGGCCCCCGACCGCCCGGCCGATGGCCGCGACCTCCAGCAGCGCGCTGCCCAGCTCCTCGTCCGAGACGGACCCGGAGGTGTCGATGACCACCGAGACCCGGGGCGGGCGCCGCCGCAGGCTCGGCATCAGCACGCCCGGCACCCCGGCCGAGCGGCGGGCGGGGCGGCCGTAGCTGTAGTCCTCGCCCACGCCCGCGCCGGAGAGCGCCGAGCGCATCGCCGCGCCCAGCAGCTGCCGCCACGGCTGCGGCGGGTGGAAGGCCTCCTCGGCCCAGCGCTGCCAGCCCGCCGGGCTGGTCCCGGGGCGGCCCCGGATCCCCTCGGCGACCCGGAAGCGGACGGCGTCGTGCTCCTGCGCGGTCAGCCCGTGGGCGCCGTCGGGGCCCAGCTCCCACGGGCGGTCGGTGCCGTCGGCGCCGCTCCCGCAGTCCAGCCAGGCCGCGTCCAGGTCGCGCGGGTGAAAGGCGAACCGGCGCAGGTACTCCTCCATGAGCAGCCCGGACGGCAGCTGCAGGGTGCCGGGGAGGACGGCCCCGGCGGGGCGGACCAGCCCGTCGCCGTACACGTCGTCGTTGATCTCGCAGTCGGCGGCGATGTTGGTGCGCAGCTGGGCGGCGGCGCCCTCCAGGCCGAGCGCGCGGGCGATCCGGACGCTGCGGCCGTGGTGGTCGCGCAGGAGGTGCGAGACCTCGTGCACCCACACGCCGGCGAGTTCCTCGACCGGCGTGCGGTCGACGAAGGCCGGCGAGGCGTAGCACCGCCAGTAGCGGTCCACGGCCATGGTCGGTACCTGCCGGGAGCCCACCAGGTGGAGCGCGAACAGGGCGGTCGCCAGGTACGGCCGGGCCCGGGCGGCCTGCAAGCGGGCGGCGTAGAGCTTCCCGACGTCCAGCCCGTCGGCGTCGGGCCCGTCGGCGTCCGGTTGGTCGACCTCGGGCCGATCGGCGCCGGGCCCGTCGGCGTCCGCTTGGTCGGCCTCCGGTTGGTCGGCCTCGGGCCGGTCGGCGGCCGGCGGCGGCGCGGTGCCGCTCATCGGCCCGCCCCCGCCGCCACCCGGCCCGCCCCCGAGGCCACCCGGTCGGCCACCCGGTCGGCGGCCCGGTCGGCCCGGCGGGAGACCGCCAGGGCCGGGGCGAGCCGCTCGATCGCGGCCGGGACGTCCCAGTCCTCCCGGCGCAGCGAGGCCAGCGTGGTGGCCGGGACGACCAGCAGGTCCGGCGCGCCGGTCTCCAGCGCGCGGGCCAGCAGCGCCCAGGCGGCGTCCCAGCGCCGCCGGTCCGGGCGGTTGCGGACCGCCGCCACCACGCCGTCCAGCACGGCCTGGCGCAGGTCCCCGCGCTCGGGCAGCACCGCGCCCGCCGGGTCGGCGAGCAGGTCCTCCGGGTCGGGCAGGTCCATCCGGTCCATGCTCGCCATCAGCTCCAGGCCCGGGCCGTCGCCGACGGTGCCCCGGACCAGCAGCGACAGCACCTCGCGGGAGGAGCCGGCGGCGGTCGCGAAGGCGACCAGCCGCAGCGTCATGTCCCAGCTGCGCGGGGACGGCCAGGCGCCGCCGCGCTTCGTCTCGGTGGTGGGCAGCCGGTGCACCAGCTCCGGCCGGGCGGTCAGCAGCCCGCACACCGCGCGCCGGGCGAGCGCGACGGCCGACGGCAGCGCCTCCGCGTCGAGCCGGGGCAGGGCGGCCACCGGCCACACCCCGCCGAGACCGCGCACCACCACCTCGTGGTCGTGCACCCACTGGAGGTGGACGAAGCGGTTGGCCAGCGGGGGGCTCAGCTCCCAGCCGTCGGCCGCCGAGGAGCGCGGGTTGGCGGCGGCCACGATCCGTACGCCGGGCGGCAGTCGGAGCGCGCCGATGCGCCGTTCCAGGACCAGCCGGAGCAACGCGGCCTGGACGGCGGGCGGTGCGGTGGACAGCTCGTCCAGGAACAGCAGCCCGCGCCCGGCCCTGACCAGCCGCACCGCCCAGTCCGGCGGGGCCATCGGGACGCCCTGCTGCGCCGGGTCGTCGCCGACGATGGGCAGGCCGGCGAAGTCGGAGGGCTCGTGGACGCTGGCGATCACGGTGGTGAGCGGCAGGTCCAGGGCCTCGGCGAGCTGGTTGAGCGCGGCGGTCTTGCCGATGCCGGGCTCGCCCCAGAGCAGGACGGGCAGGTCGGCGGCGACGGCCAGGGTGAGGGCCTCCAACTGGGTGTCGGCGCGCGGTTCGGTGGCGGTGTCGCCGAGCAGGTCGAGCAGTCGGCGGGCGACGTCGAGGCGGCTCGCGTCGGGCCGGGCGGTTCCGGGGGCGTGTGCGGGGACGGCTCCGGGCGCGGGCACGGCGCCGGGCATGGGCACGGGGCCGGGTACGGGTACGGGCATGGGCATGGTGCCGGGCAGGGGTGATCACCTCAAGGGGTCTGGCGTGAAAGGGAGTTCGTGCGGGGGGTGTTCAGCGTCGCCGCAGGCGCGGGCGACTGCGCGGGCGGCCGCCCACGGCGTGGCGCGGCGGCGGCCCCTGGGTGCGGATGTGGTCGCGAAGCGAGTACGCGTCGGGCTCCGGGTAGGCCAGGCCCGCCCGGTAGAGGCCGTAGGCGATCCGGCGCCGGGCGGCCGCCGCCAGCTCGTCCCGCAGCGGGCCGTCGCGCAGCACCGCCTCCGGGCCGAGCAGGGCCTCGACGGCGGCCAGCGCCCCGGCGGTGTCGCCGTGGTCCAACCGCTCGTGTACACCGGCCAGTTCGTTCGGACGGCGGTGCGCCAGGTCGATCGCCCGCAGACAGGGCAGCGGGGAGCCCGAGAAGGCGGCCAGCAGCTCCTCGCGGCGCAGTTCGGCCGGATCGTGGTCGAGCGGGGCGACCACCCCGTCGACCAGGCCGATCCGGTGCAGCGCCCCCCGGCACTCCACCGGCCGGTGGGGCGCCGGCGGAACGGGCGGGCCCGCCGACGGCCGTGGCGGGTGCCCGGGCGCCAACGCGGCCGCCACCAGCGGATGCAGGCCCTCCGGCCCGATCGCGCCGCCGCGGAGCAGGTCGAGGTCGGGCGGCACCCAGGTCGCCGCGTCGGGCAGCAGTGGCAGCTCCGAGGTGTCCCCGGCGGCGTCCGCGGTGCGCCCGTCTGGCTCGAGGACCAGCCTGCGGCGCCCGGCCCGGACCAGGACGGGCCCGTCCGGGCGCCCCTCGGCGCGCAGCAGCAGCGCGGCTTCGGCGGCCCACCGGTCGACGGCGCAGTGCCCGTCCGGTCCGCCGGGGTCCGTACCGGACAGCGGGATCGGACTGCCGGATCCGGCCCGTACGGCGAGCTCCCGGCTGCGCCCGGCGTCCCAGAGGTGCCGGTGCAGGTCGTAGCGGAACCGGCGGCTGGGGTGCGGATGCGGGTGCGGCGGCCCGCCGTCGCCCCCGGAGCCGTCCCAGAGGGCGAGGGCGATCCGCTGGCCGTACTCCGCCCAGGCGGGCGGGGTGCGGACCACCAGGGACACCGGCCGTTCCCCCGGGTACCGCGCCAGGGCCATGGTGAGCCCGGGGCGCAGCAGTCCGTCGGGAGCCGATCTCGGCAGGTGCCAGCGCAGCAAGTCCGGTGCGAGGCAGCGGAGATCGGCGCGCACCCGGTCGGCCAGGCCGCGGCCGTGGGTCCGGGCGACCTCTCCGAGGCGGAAGTCGACCTCGATCCGGGCGGCGGCGCAGGCCCCGGCCCAGTCACCGGACAGGCGGCGGGCGGTGGCGGTTTCGATCATGGACGGCGGCACGGCGTACTCGCGTACGCGCCGCCAGAAGGAGAGGCGGGAGTCGTTCCCGTTCGCGGTCGAAGTGAGCATCAGCACTCACTCTTCGCGGACGGGACCCCCATTTCCTGAGCAGGGTGAGTGGTCATCGCGGGGAGCATAGCGCGGCCCCGCGCCCCTCCGCCATGCCGTTTTCCAGGCCGCCGCCGGGCAGTTGCCGGCCCTGCGCCCCGGCGCCTCAAGGGTTGCTGGAGGCCAGGTCAAGACCGGTGGTCCGGGGCGGCACGGGTGTGTTCTGGTGGACGGCGGACGAGACGCGGGCCCGGATGCGCGGGGGCCGCGGAAGGCATCGCGAGGGCGTCACCGGGGCGTAGACGCTCGCGCATGGAGCTGAGTGCGGAGGCTATGGTTCGCCGGCCCGGAGTGACATTGACTGGTGGACACAAGGACGGACACGGCGGGTTCGAGGAATCCGGCCCGCGTCCGACCGATCCGACTGGTTTCTACTCCGAGTGAGGGTGATCGTGATGGCTGGTGTGGTGGATCTCGCTGTCGATGCCGGTGTCGTGCTGGTGGTCGGTGGGACGGGGAAGACGGGTCGGCGGGTGGCGGAGCGGCTGGCGTCTCGTGGGTACGGGGTGCGGGTGGGGTCGCGGTCGGGTGCGGTGCCGTTCGACTGGAACGACCCGGGGACGTGGGAGGCGTCGCTGGAGGGGGTGAGTGCGGCGTATCTGACGTACTACCCGGATCTGGCGTTCCCGGGTGCGGTGGAGGCGGTGGGGGCGTTCTCGCGGTTGGCGGCGCAGCGGGGTGTGGGGCGTCTGGTGCTGTTGTCGGGGCGTGGTGAGGAGGCGGCGGAGGCCGGGGAGAAGGCGGTGATGGAGTCGGGGGCGGCGTGGACGGTGGTGCGGTGCGCGTGGTTCAACCAGAACTTCAGTGAGTCGTTCTTCCTGGAGCCGGTGCTGGCGGGGGAGTTGGCGTTGCCGGTGGGGGGTGCGGTGGAGCCGTTCGTGGATGCGGACGACATCGCGGATGTGGTGGTGGCTTCGCTGACGGAGGCGGGGCATGCGGGTGAGGTGTACGAGTTGACGGGGCCGCGGTTGCTGTCGTTCGCGGATGTGGCGGTGGAGTTGTCGCGGGCGGTGGGTCGTGGGGTGCGGTTCGAGGCGGTGTCGGCGGAGGTGTACCGGGGGGTGTTGGAGGAGGCGGGGCTGCCGGGTGACTTCGCGGAGTTGTTCTCGGTGATCCTGGACGGTCGTAACGCGTCGTTGGGTGATGGTGTGCGGCGGGCGTTGGGGCGGGAGCCTCGGGACTTCGCGGACTACGCCCGGGACGCAGCGGCCACGGGCGTGTGGAACGCGTGACCCGACCCTCCCTCCGCAAGAGCAAGGCCTGCCGTCCGTACGGCAGTTCAGATGATCGTCGGTGCCGGTCGGCGCCGGCCGACTGACCGTCCACCCCGGCCGCGGCCGGGAGCGGTGAGGAGGCCGGTGCGCCGGACACCGGTAGGGTCCCCGCGCTGGGCGGGGACCGGGGAGAACCGAAGGACTACCTATGCGCTCGAACCAGACCGCGACCCCTGCTTCCTACACCGCTTCGCACTCCTTCCCCGGCTCCGCGCCGGGCGGCTCGGCCGCGGCCCTGCCCGGCACCCGCAGCAAGGCCGCCGGGCCGCTGCTGGTCGGCGCCACCGTCGCGATGGGGCTGATGGCGGGGCTGTTCTTCGCCTTCGACGTGGCGGTCATGCCGGGCCTCGCGGCCGGCGACGACCGGACGTACGTGACGGCGATGCAGCACATCAACAAGTCCATCGAGAACGGCATGTTCGGCCTGGTCTTCGTGGGCGCCTTCGTCGCGACCGGTGCCGCCGCCTGGCTGCAGCACAAGGCGGGCCGGCGGCAGGCGGCGCTGTGGGCGGCGGTCGCGACGGCGCTGTACGTGGTGGCGCTGGTGGTCACCATGGGTGTCAACATCCCGCTCAACAACCAGCTGGCCGCGGCCGGTGACCCGTCGCAGATCCACGACTTCGCCGCCGTCCGCGCCCAGTTCGCGGACACCTGGGTCCCGGTCAACATGCTGCGCACCGCGCTCTGTGCGGGCGGCCTGGCCGCGCTGACCCGCTCCCTGGTGCTGCACGGACGCTCCGGGCGCTGAACGGAGCGGCCCCGCGGGCCGGTTGGCGCCCCCGACGGACCCGTCGGGGGCGCTTCGGCGTGCCCGACGAGGCCTGCGGGGGCGTGTCAGGCGAGGCTTTCGGGGTGTGCACGACGGGTCCTGCGAGGTCGTGGGCGACGGGTCGCGCGCGGGTGCGCCCGGCAACCGGGCGGGGTCAACCCGCCGTCCGGCTGGCCGATTCCGCGCTGTCCCGCCCCTCGGCGGGTCGCGCCGGCCGGGTCGGCGGAGCAGACTGGCCGGTGGCAGCGGAGTTCCGACCGCAGGGAGCAAGCATGTCCGTACCACCCGGCAGGCGCAGGGCAGTTGGAGGACTCCGGACCGCGATCGGCGCGCTCGCCGTGGCCCTCGCGGCGGGTGCGGCGGTCACGCTGCCCGCCGCACCGGCGGAGGCGGCCGGCGCGAGGGCCGCCAAGGCCGGCAAGGTCGTCTACCTGACCTTCGACGACGGCCCGAGCCCCGCCTACACGCCCAGGGTGCTCGCCACCCTCGCCCGCTACGGGGTGCGGGCGACCTTCTTCGAGATCGGGCAGAACGTCGCCGCCCACCCGGCGCTCACCGCGCAGGTCGCCCGCCAGGGGCACAGCGTGCAGAACCACTCCTGGTCGCACCCGGACCTGCGCAAGCTGTCCGGCGCCGCGCTCGACTCCCAGGTGGGCAGCACGGACCGGGCGATCCGGGCCCGGACCGGCCGCACCCCGACGTGCCTGCGCCCGCCGTACGGCGCGGTCAACGGCACGGTGCGCTCGCATGCGGCGGCCCTCGGCAAGCAGGTCGTGCTCTGGTCGGTGGACCCGACGGACTGGTCCCGGCCGGGGACGGCGGCCATCCGGTCGCGGGTGCTGGACAACGTCCGCCCGGGGTCGGTGATCCTGCTGCACGACGGGGGCGGCGACCGCAGTCAGACCGTGGCCGCGCTGCCGGGGATCATCTCCACGCTCAAGGCGCGCGGGTACGGCTTCGCCACCCTGTGCGGCTGAGTCCGCTCAGGGTGGCGTCGGGCGGGGGCGCGAACGGCGCGGGCCGGGTCCGGCCGGGTCCGGTTCCGGGCCCGGAACCGCCGGGTGCCGGTCCCCGCCCGTCGCGGGTCCCGGCACCGTGGTGTGCCGCTGTCAGCTCTGGCCGTTGAGGACCAGCGCCCAGGCGAGGCAGCCGAGGGCGCCGGTCGAGAGCAGGGCGCGCAGCACGTTGAAGCGCACCCAGCGGGCCTCGAACCGGCCGCGCACGGCGGCCGGGTCGGCGATCCGCTGCGGGGTCCCGGCGGAGGCCAGCTCGTCGTTCAGCGGGATGTTGACCGAGCGGGTGACCCCGATCATCGCCACGTACAGCACGAGTGCGGCGATGGTCGCCGGCAGCACGTCGTGGCCGTCCGAGGGCAGGTGCAGGGCGACCGCAGCCGCCGTGGCCAGGAGCGCGCCGACGAAGCCGAGGACGAACCAGCCGTTCAGGATCGCGGTGTTGACGCGCTGCATGACCTCGATGAAGGTCCGGTCCTCGACCCGCGCGAGCGCGGGCATGACCGAGCACGCGTAGGCGTAGAACAGTCCGGCGGTCAGTCCACAGGTGACAGTGGCCGCCACCAGGACGAGTGTGCGTGCCGTTTCCATCGTCGTGAGCCCCTCACTTCTCGCTTCTCGCTGTCGGTGTCGCCGGACCGCTGCCGCGGCGCGGCCGTCGCGGTGCGGCCGTCGCGCATGCCGGTCCGATCCCCCGTGGGCAGATCATCCGGCATTTCCGGCCCGCGGGCCACCTCGATCGCTCAAGAGTCTCTCAAATGACGAGACGTCAAATGATGTCCTGCCGTCTACACTTGGCGGCATGGACACTCTGACAGGACTCCTCGACGGCCCCAAGGCCCGCGGCGCGTTCCTGCTGCGGTCGATCCTCACCCCGCCGTGGTCGCTGCGGATCGAGGACCGGGCCCCGCTCTCGGTCGTGACGATGGTCCGCGGCGAGGCCTGGATCCTGCCCGAACGCGGCACCCCGCTGCTGCTGCACCCGGGGGACGTGGCGATCGTGCGCGGTCCGGAGCCGTACACCGTGGCGGACGACCCGGACACGCCCGTCGACGTGATCGTCGGCCCCGGCCAGGTCTGCACCAAGGGCGGGGTGGACGTCTCCGAGGTGATGTCGCTCGGCGTGCGCACCTGGGGGCAGGGCCGCGAGGGCGACCAGGCCTCCTCGGTGGTCCTCTCCGGCACCTACCAGGCCGAGCACGAGATCGGCCAGCGCCTGCTGGGCTGCCTGCCCGCGCTGCTGGTCCGCCCGGCCGGCACCGGCGCCGACGACACCCTGGTGCACCTGCTGGCCGCCGAGATAGGGCGCAACGAGCCCGGCCAGGAACTCGTCCTGGACCGCATCCTCGACCTGCTGGTGGTCTCCGTCCTGCGCGCCTGGCTCGCCGCCCCCGACTCCGGTGCCCCCGCCTGGTACCGGGCCCAGCACGACCAGGTGGTCGGCCCGGTGCTGCGGATGATGCACGACGACCCGGCCACCGCCTGGACGGTCGCCGAGCTCGCCCAGCGGGTCGGGGTCTCCCGGGCCGGCCTGGCCCGCCGCTTCACCGCCCTGGTCGGCGAGCCCCCGATGGCGTACCTCGCGGGCTGGCGTCTGACCGTCGCCGCCGACCTGCTGCGCGAGCCCGAGTGCACGGTCGCCTTCGCGGCCCGCAAGGTCGGCTACAGCAACGCCTTCGCCCTCTCGGCGGCGTTCAAGCGGGTGCGCGGCGTCAGCCCGCAGGAGCACCGCCGGCTCGCCGCGACCGGCGCCCCGCCGCAGCCGGTGGGCTTCTCGGGCCCGGCGGAGACGGTGATCCTGGCCGGCTGAGCCTCCGCCGTCTCTTCCGCTGCCTCCTCCTGGGCGCGCCCGTATCCGGGCGCGCCCAGCCGTTTGTCCGCACCGTTCGCCTGAACCTGTCGCCTGAAACCATTTGCCTAAAGGCTTTAGGCAATCCCATACTGTCCATAGCTCACTGGGGCGTCGACAGCAGGGGAGACAGCAGATGGCACGCGCAGGACTGACCGTCGAACGCGTGGTCGTCGCGGGCGCCGAACTCGCCGACGAGGTCGGCTTCGACCAGGTGACCGCCGCCGCCCTCGCCCGGCGCCTCGGCGTCCAGACCGCAAGCCTGTACTCCCACGTCAAGAGCTCCCAGGACCTCAGGACCCGGATCGCCCTCCTCGCCCTGGAAGAACTCGCCGACCTCGTCGCCGACGCCCTCGCCGGCCGCTCCGGCCGCGACGCACTCGGCGCCTTCGCCGACGCCTACCGCGACTACGCCGCGAGCCACCCCGGCCGCTACGACGCCACCCGCCTGCGCCTCGACCCCCAGACCGCCGCCGCCAGCGCGGGCATCCGGCACGCGCAGATGACCAGGGCGATCCTGCGCGGCTACGACCTCACCGAGCCGGAGCAGACCCACGCGGTCCGCATGCTCGGCAGCGTCTTCCACGGCTACATCAGCCTGGAGGCGGCCGGCGGCTTCAGCCACACCGCCGTCGACCCGCAGCAGTCCTGGGAGTGGACCATCGACTCCCTCGACGCCCTGCTGCGCGCCGGCGGCCCCACCCGCGCGACCACCTGAACCCCCGTACGGGCGGTGCCGCGGCGACCCGCCGCCCGGTACGCCCGGTACGCCCGGTACGACGACCCACTGCCCGTACGACGACCCGAAGAAGCGCACCATGACGACGATCACCACCCCCGTCACCGAGGACCTCCTGCACGGCCACCTCGACGCCGAACGGACCCGCCGCGGCCTACTGCCGCACCGCCTGCCCGCCCGCGCCCGCCGGCAGGTCCCGGACGACCAGCTCGCCATGGCCGAGTCCCAGCCCTCCGGCGTCCGCCTGGCCTTCCGGACCCGCGCCACCGCGATCACCCTGCACGCCGTCCCCACCAAGCGTGCCTACCCCGGCGTGGCGAACGTGCCCGACGGGGTCTACGACCTCCTCGTCGACGGCGCCCTCGCCGGGCAGGCCACCGTCCCCGGCGGAAACCTGCGCACCGTCGACCTGGCCACCGGCCGCTTCGAACTCACCGAAGGACCGGCCGGCACCGCGCGGTTCACCGGCCTGCCGGCCCGGGACAAGACCGTCGAGATCTGGCTCCCGCACACCGAGACCACCGAACTCGTCGCCCTCGACACGGACGCCCCGCTGGAACCCGTCCCCGCCGGCACCCGCAAGCGCTGGCTCCACCACGGCAGTTCGATCAGCCACGGCTCCAACGCGGCCCACCCGACCGGCACATGGCCCGCCCTGGTGGCCAACCGCGCGGGACTGGACCTGACCAACCTCGGCTTCGGCGGAGGCGCCCTCCTGGACCAGTTCACCGCGCGCACGATCCGCGACACCCCAGCGGACCTCATCAGCCTGAAGCTCGGCATCAACCTGGTCAACGCCGACGCCATGCGGCTGCGCGCCCTCACCCCGGCCGTCCACGGCTTCCTGGACACCGTCCGCGACGGCCACCCGACCACGCCGCTGCTGGTCGTCTCCCCGCTGCTCTGCCCCATCCAGGAGGACACCCCCGGCCCGCTCGCCCCCGACTTCGGCGACGGCACCCTCCGCTTCCGGGCCACCGGCGACCCGGCCGAACGCGCCGCCGGCCGCCTCACCCTCACCGTCATCCGCGAGCAGCTGGCCCGCATCGTCCACGAACGCCGCGCCGACGGCGACCACGACCTCCACTACCTGGACGGGCTCTCCCTCTACGGCGTCCCCGACCACGACACCCACCCGCTCCCCGACGGCCTCCACCCCTCCGCGGAAGCCCACCGCCTCATCGCCGGGCGCTTCGCCGCGCTGGCCCTCACCCCCGGCGGCCCACTGCCGTCGTGAGGCGCCGAGGACGAGGGCTGCCGGTGGCGAGCTCCGGTGGCCGGCTCCGGTGGCGAGCCGCCCTCGTCAGCCCGTCGGCGGGAGGGCGAACACGGTGAGGAGGACACCCCGGTCGATGCCCCAGCGGCCGGTCCGGGCCCCGGGCCGGTGCGGATGCCGGGCGGTGAACGTGCCGTCGGGGCGGACGGTGACGGTGATCGACGCGAGCGGCGTCCAGACGCGGGTGAGCGGGTGGACGGCCTTGTAGACGGCCTCCTTGGCGCTGAACAGGACGGTGTCCCACGGGGCGGCGCCCTCGGGGAGCGCGGCGAGGCGGCGCCGCTCGCCCTCGGTGCCGACCAGGTCCAGCACCCCCCGTGGAAGCGGCCGCGCGGGCTCCGCGTCGATGCCCAGCGAGGTGTACCGACCGGTGCCGGTGACGGCACAGGCGGTGTAGCCGTGGGTGTGCGTGATGCTGCCCGCCACGCCCGCCGGCCACTGCGGCGCACCGCCGGGCCCGGGCAACAGCGGCCCCGGCGGATGCCCCAGCTCGGCGAGGACCTGACGGGCCAGCGTCCGGGCGGTCGTGAACTGCTCCCGCCGGCGCGGGGAACGGTCCCGGATGTAGGCCGCCTCCGACGGGTGGAGCGGCCCCGCCACCGGGGCACCGAACGCCTCGGCACAGTGGACGTGGGGCGGGAGCAGGGCAGCCAGGACGCCGGCCGGCGCGGTGGCGGTGGCCCTGGCGATGGTCCTGGCGGTGGCCCCGCTGGTGGCCCTGGTGTCGGGCGCGGCGGTGGGTTCGGCAGGTGAGGCGGCGGTGGTCACGGCGGTGGCTAGCGGTCGGCCAGGACGAGCTGGTGGGTGTGCCGGGCGATCAGACCCGGGCTCTCCAGCGGGACCATGTGGCCGACACCCGGGATCCGGTGCAGCACGGCCTGCGGGAGCGCGGCGGAGAGCTCCTCGCTGAAGCTCGGCTTGACGATCTTGTCCTCGGTGCCGGTGATCACCGCGGCGGGCACGGCGATCCGACCGAGCCCGCTGCGCTGGTCCATCCCCTGCGAGGACGCGAAGCAGGCCGCACGGACCTGCGGCCGCGTGGCGGCGAACAGCCGGCGGTTGGCCTCACGGGCCGCCAGGGTGGCCTGCGGACCGTGCGTCCCGCCCAGCAACTTGCGGCCCAGCCAAGGCGTCCGGAGCGCACGGCTGAACAGCCCGGACCCCATCATCTTCACCTCGTTCGCCGGAGTCTCCTGCCCGTGCGACGCCGTGGAGACGAGCACCAGCCCGGCGAGCCGCCCACCCGCGCCGTCCGGCCGGGACGCCGCGAGCCGAGTCGCCCACGCCAGCGCCGCGTAGCCGCCCCCCGAGTGCCCGACCACCACGACCGACCGCTCCGACGTCGTCAACGTACCGACGACGGTGTCCAGGTCCCCGGCGAGCCGCTCGATGCTGATCGGCTCACGCCCGGTCGTCGAAGCACCGTGCCCACGCTGGTCGTACGTGGCGACGGTGTGCCCGGCCGCGGCCAACTCCTGGGCGGTGGCGTGCCAGACGGTACGGGAGGCGGCCCACCCGTGCGCGAGCACCACCAGCGGACGGCTCGGGTCGGGCGCCTCCGGAAGGTGCACGGTGATCGCCAGACGCGCGTTGTCGTCAGTCGTCGCGGTGTGGTCGGTGGCGGTGACGGCCTGGTCGGCCGGCAGCGCGGGGAATTCGGCGGCGGTCTGCATGGGATCCCTTTCTCCGTGTTTCGTTTTGCGCGTCCGGTTTTCGAGCTCTGTTTGTTTTAGGTGTTGTTGTTGTTGGTGAGGTGGTGGTGGAGGTTGGTGAGGGCGTGTTGGGTGGCGGTGGTGTGTTTGTAGGTGAGGTTGGTGAGTTTGTGGAGGAGTTTGGGCCAGTGGTGGGGGGTGGTGGTGAAGGTGATGGTGAGGAGGGTTTGGGTGTTGTTGTGGTGGGGGGTGAGGGTGTAGGTGGTGGTGCCGTGGAAGTGGCCGGTGTGGGTTTGGGTGAGGGTGTGGTGGGGGGTGATGTGGGTGGTGGTGGAGTGGAGGTGGAGTTTGGGGCCGGGTTTTCCGATGGTGTTGGGGTGGATGGTGGTGTGGGTGGTGCCGTTGGTGGTGTGGGGTGGGGTGGGGCCGGGTTGGTGGGTGTTGTGGGGGTGCCACCAGGTGGTGGTGCCGTTGAGTTCGGTGAGGATGGCGTTCCAGACGGTGTGGGTGGGGTGGGGGAGGAGGGTTTGGTCGGTGTGGTGGATGGCGTGCATGGGGTTCCTTTGGTGGGTTGGGGTTTTGTGTTTGTGATTGGCGTTTATCGTTTTTGATGTGTTATGGGTGTCCCGTATCCGGTTTTCGGTGTGTCCGGTGTCGGGGTTTCGGTGTGTCGGGTGTCGGGGTTTTTGTGTGCCGGCGGTTTCGGTTCGGTGTGTGTTGTCCGGTTCCCTGTGTGTGGGGGGTTCCGGTTTTCGTGTTTTCGGGGGGTTTTCGGGTGCCGGCCTTGGGGTTTGTGGTGGGTGTCGGGGTGCCGGTCTTGGGGTTTGTGGTGGGCCGGTTTTGGGTTTTCTGGGGGTGTTTCGGGGGTGGGGAGGGGTTTGGCGGGGGGTTTTCTGGGGTTGTTGTTCTGGGTTTTCTGGGGTGGGTTGGTGTCTGGGTGTGTGTCTGTGTGTGGTGGTTAGGGGAAGATGTTTTGGCCGGGGGTGAGGGTGTGGGTGGGGTCGTGTTGGTTTTTGGCGGTGGTGAGGGTGGTCCAGTGGGGGCCGTAGTGGGTTTGCCAGTCGGTGGGGGTCATGTTGGGGATGGCGCCGACGAGGTAGCGTTTTGCGCCGAGTTGGGTGGCGCGGTTGTAGAGGTTGCGGTTGCGGGTGAGGGCGGGGGTGGGGTTGGTGTCGGGGTGGGGGAAGGCGAGGAGGTCGAAGAGGTAGGTGGTGGGTTCGTTTGGGGTGATGGCGAGGGGGTGGGTGAGTTTGTTGGTGTGGAAGGGGTAGCAGAGGAGGAGGCCTTGGCCGATGTCGTCGGGGGTGAGTTGGGGGAGGGCTTCGGTGAGGAAGGTGGGGGTTTGGGTGGCGGGGAGGAAGAGGGAGAGCCAGGGTTTGGGGGCGTTCCAGTAGCCGAGGTTTTTGATGGTGTCGGCGAAGGTGTCGGCGCGGTAGGTGTAGTCGTGGTAGGTGGTGTCGGTGATGGTGGTTTGGGTGGGGTTGGGGTTGAGGTCGGTGAGGAGGGGGGTGGGGTTGGGGGGTGTGGGGCCGTTGTAGTGGGCGACGGCTTCGATTTTGTAGCGGGGGGGTTGTCCGTTGGGTTGGATGAGGATTTCGCCGACTTGGGAGGGGAAGCGGCCGTCGTTGAGGATGGTTTGTTGGTCGGTGAGGAAGGTGGTGAGGTTGTCGTAGTAGAGGGTGAAGACGCGGGCGTTTTCGGGGGCGGGGACGAGTTTGAGGGTGGCGCGGGTGATGATGCCGATTTGGCCGGCGCCGGCGAGGGCGGTGTGGAAGAGGTCGGGGTTGTGGGTGGGGGTGGCGGTGAGGATGCGGCCGTTGCCGGTGACGATTTCGATGGCTTCGACGGTGTCGGCTTGGAGGCCGTGTTTGTGGACGGTGGAGCCGATGCCGCCGATGCTGATGGTGCCGCCGATGGAGAGGTGGAGGTAGTCGGTGAGGCATGGGGGGGTGAGGCCGTGGGTGAGGGTGGCTTGGGTGAGTTGGGCCCAGGTGACGCCGGTGTCGACGGTGGCGTTGGTGGGGGTGATGGTGTGGATGCGGTTGAGGGCGCGGGCGTTGATGCTGATGCCGCCGGGGGCGCCGGCTTGGCCGTAGTTGGAGTGTGATTCGAGGTCGGTGCCGGTGCCGCTTTGGCCGTTCATGGCGACTTTGAGGTGGAGGCGGCGGGCGAAGTTGATGATGGTGGCGATGTCTTGGGGGCCGGTGGGGTTGAGGACGGCGTAGGGGGTGGTGGTGGTGAGGCGGCCGAAGTCGTGGGCGTGGCTGGCGCGGGTGGTGGGGTTGGTGGTGAGGGTGCCTTGGAGGGTGGGGATGGGGATGAGGTGGCGGCTGTTGGTGGCGGGGTCGTTGGTGGTGGCCCAGGAGCGGGTGGTGGTGTTGTAGCCGATGACGGTGGCGGCTGCTGCGGTGAGCAGGGTGCGCCTGGTGGGGTGTGGGTGGTTCATGGGGTGGGGTCTCCTCGGGGTTGTGGGTGTGGTGGGTGTTGGTGTGTGTGCGGGTGTGGTTGTGTGGGGGTGTGGGGGTGGCCCGCGGGTCCCGTGGGGTCGGGGGCGGGCGTCCTGGGTGGTCCGGCCGGGGTGTGGGTCGGGTTGGTGGGGGTGGGGGGTGGGCCGGTGTGGAGTTGTGGTGGCCGGTGGTCGGCGGGGTCGGTCGGCTGGGGCCGGCGGGGGTAGGGCGGGGCGGCATGTCGGTTGTGGTGTCCGGCAGTTGAGGCCTGACGCCTGACGCCTGACGCCTGATGCCTGGTGCCTGGTGCCTGGCACTTGACGCCTGAGGCCCGCTGTCTGCCGTCTGCGGCGTTCCCGTTCCCGTGTTCCCGGTTCGTGGTCTGTGGTGTCCGGCGGGCCGGCCGCCCGGTGTCGGGCGGCGGGCCGGGTGGTGCGTGGTGCCGGGTGTGCGGTGGTGCGGGGTGCGGGGGTGTGCGCCTGAGTGTGCGGGGGTGCGGGTGTGCGGGGTGTGTCAGGGGGTGGTGGTGTGGTCGGTGTGGGTGGCGGTCTGGTAGTTGGTGATGTCGATGTGGCGGGTCTGGCGGCGGAAGCGCCAGGTGTAGGTGGGCCAGATCGAGGGGTTGTTGCCGTGGTTGTCGGTGTACCAGCTGTTGCAGCCGCCGCTGTTCCAGACGGTGTTCTCGAGGCGGGTGCGGATGGTCTTGTTGTAGGTGTTCTGGGCTTCCTGGCGGACTTCGATGCTGGTGAGGTGGTGTTTGTCGAGGGTGTGGAGGGCGTCGAGGATGTAGGTGATCTGGGCTTCGATCATGACGGTCTGGGAGGAGTGGCCCAGGGTGGTGTTGGGGCCCAGGATCATGAAGAGGTTGGGGAAGCCGTGGATGGTGGTGCCGCGGTGGGCGGTCATGCCGTGGGTGGTCCAGGTGGTGTGGAGGGTGGTGCCGTTCCTGCCGTGGATGCGGTGGGCGATGGGGCGGTCGGTGGCGGTGAAGCCGGTGGCGAGGATGATGGTGTCGACGTCGCGGCGTCGTCCGTCGGCGGTGGTGATGTGGGTGGGGCCGACGGCGGTGACGGTGTCGGAGACGATGTCGACGTTGGGCTGCTGGATGGCGGGGTACCAGGTGTTGGAGAAGAGGAGGCGTTTGCAGCCGACGGTGTAGTCGGGGGTGAGGCGCTGGCGCAGGGCGGGGTCTTTGACGGATTTCTTGAGGTGGCCGGCGGCCATGTTCTTCATGCCGGTGGTGCGGGAGGGGCGGGACATGAAGAACGCGACGACTTCGCGGCCGTGTTTGTTGAAGGCGCGGCGGAAGCGCTGGTAGCCGGGGAGGTGGCGCAGCATCCAGGTGTGGCGGGTGGTGTTGGGCTTGTCGGGTTTGGCGGCGACCCAGGGGGGTGTGCGCTGGTAGAGGTCGAGGTGGGCGACCTGGGGCTGGATCTTGGGGACGAACTGGATGGCGGAGGCGCCGGTGCCGATGACGGCGACGTTGCGGCCGGTGAGGTCGTGGTCGTGGCGCCAGCGGGAGGAGTGGAAGACGGTGCCGGTGAAGGTGTCGAGGCCGGGCAGGTCGGGGACGGCGGGGTCGGAGAGGTAGCCGGTGCCGGTGACCAGGGCCTGGGCGGTGTAGCGGCCGTGGCTGGTGCGCAGGTTCCAGTGGTGGTGGGTGTCGTCCCAGCGGGCTTCGAGGAGTTCGTGGTCGTAGCGCAGGTGGGGGTCGACGCCGTAGCGGGTGGCGCAGGTCTTGAGGTAGGCGTGGACTTCGGCCTGGGTGGCGAAGGTGGACTTCCACTCGGGGTTGCGGGCGAAGGAGAAGGAGTAGAGGTGGGCCTGGACGTCGCAGGCGCAGCCGGGGTAGGTGTTGTCGCGCCAGGTGCCGCCGAGGTCGCGGGCGCGTTCGAAGACGAGGAAGTCGTCGACGCCTGCTTTGAGGAGGCCGATGGCGGTGCCCAGGCCGGAGATGCCGGCGCCGATGACGGCGACTTTGAGGTGGCGTACGGCGAGGTCGCCGGTGGTGGTGTGTTCGGGGGTGGCGGCGGGGGTGGTGTCACCGCCGGCGGTGGCGGGTGTGGCCGCGGTGGTGGTGCGGTCGGGGGCGGGTGTGGTGGTCATGGCGTCGGTGTCCTCTTCTCCGGGGGCTGCGGGAGCCGCGGGGTGCCGGGGGTGTGGTGGTGGCGGTGCCGGCGGGGGCTCCGGGGGCTCCGTAGGGTCCGGGTGGTCCGGGGGCCGGGTGGTCCGTCGTGTGCGGTGGGGCCGTGCGGTGGCGGTGGCGGTGGCGGTGGCGGTGGCGGGTGCGGGTCGTCGTGGCGCGCGGGCCCGGCCCGCCTGGTCCGCCTGGTCCGGCAGGTCTGTGCGTTCCGTTCCGCTCCGCTCTGTCCGTCCGTCCGGTTCCGTCCGTCCGGGCCGTCAGGTCCGGTCGGGGACAGGGCCGGTCGGGCCTGGGTCCGGTTCCGTCCGTCAGGTCCGTCAGGTCCGGTCAGGGGGCTGGGCCGGTCGGGGCCGGGGTCCGTCCGTCCGGTTCGGTTCCGTCCGTCAGGTCCGTCAGGTCCGTCAGGTCCGTCCGTCCGTCCGGTCCATCCGTCCGGTCAGGTCCGGTCAGGGGCCGGGGTCCGTCTGTCCGGGCCGGGTGGTCCGGTCCGGTTCTGTCCGGTCGGGGGGCGGGCGGGGTGCGGCGGGTGCGGTGGGGTGTCGGGGGTGGGGGCCCGGGAGTCCGGCCGGGTCGCGGGTGCGGGTCCGGTCCGGGTTCCCGGGCGTGCCGTGGTGTGGCGGGGTGTCAGGCGCGGCGGGTGAGGGTGACGCGGAAGTTGTTGAAGATGTGGTCTTCGAGGGTGTAGGCGAAGATGTCGAGGTAGCGCTCGAAGCGGGCGACGGTGGTCTCGTCGGTCATGGTGACGGCTTCGTCGCGGCGGTCGGCGAGGAGGCGGAGCCAGGCGCGGCAGGCGCGGGCGAAGGACTCGGGCTCGTTGCGGATCTCGGTGACCTCGAAGAGGCCGTCGAGGCCGGCGGCGAGTTCGGGCAGGCGCGGGATGTGGCAGCCTTCGAACTCCTCGCGCTGGAGGAACTTGAGGTCGTCGAGGAGCTGGCGGCGCAGCGGGGGGTTCTCGACGGTCATGGTGTGCAGGACGAAGCGGGCGCCGGGCTTGAGCAGGGAGTGGACCTGCTTGAAGAAGACGCGGTAGCGCTGGGTGCGCTCCTTGGGGGTGAGGGAGGACAGGACGAAGTGTTCGAGGGCGTTGATGCAGAACGCGGCGTCGTAGGGGTCCTCGCCTTCGGCGAGGCGGTGGTCTTCCCAGCTTTCGACGCGGGCTTCGATGGCGGGGTTGCCCAGGGCGTGGACGAAGTCGGACTGGGTGCGGGAGAGGGTGACGCCGACGGCGCGCTTGACGCCGTGGACGGTGGTGAGGCGGTTGAGCATGGTGCCCCAGCCGCAGCCGATGTCGAGGACCTTGGCGGTGCCGGCGGCCTGGGCGAGGTCGGTGAAGGCGTCGAGCTTGCGTTCCTGGGCTTCGTCGAGGACGGCGACGAGGTCTTCGCCGTCCTCCCAGTAGCCGCCGGAGTACATCATGGTGGGGCCCAGGATGAGGCGGTAGAGCTCGTTGGGGACCTCGTAGTGGTGGCGGATGGCCTCGACGTCGGGGTTGATGGAGCGGGCTTCGACGGTGGTCATGGGATGGGGCCCCTCGAATCGGTGTGACGGATGGGGAAGGCCGGGCGGCCGTACGGGCCGTGGCCGTACGGGTCTCGCGGGCCTTGCGGGTGGTGCGGTGGCGCGTGCCGTGGCCGTACGGTCCGTACGGGCCTTGCAGGGCTTGCGGGCCTTGCGGTCCGTGCGGGCCTTGCGGTGCCACGTGCTGTGGCCGTACGGGCCGTGCAGGGCTTGCGGGTGGTGCGGTGGTGCGGGCCGGGCGGGTCCGCCGGCGGCGCGTGGTCCGGGCGGTCCGTACGGGTGGTGAGGATCGTGCGGTCGGTCCGGGTCCCGCAGTCCGTGTCCGTGCCGTGCGTGGCGTGCGGCGGACCGTAGGACCGCTGCGGTGCCCGGCCGTTGACCTCGTGCCGCCGCCTCTCGGCCGTAAGGCCCTTTCGCTGCCGGGCCGTTGGCGCGGTGGCACCGGTTCCAGACCGTAAGGCCGTTGCCGTGCGGATCCGTTGGCGCGGTGGTGCCGGTTCCCGGCTGTAGGGCCGTTGCGGTGCCTGGCCGTTGGCCGTTGGCCGTTGGCGCGGTGGTTCGGGTTCGGGTTCGGGCTGTGGGGCCGTTGCCGTGTGGGCCTGTCGGCGTCGTGGCGCCGGCGTCTGGTGTCGTGGTG
Source organism: Kitasatospora sp. NPDC056446 (assembly GCF_042796115.1). Lineage (NCBI taxonomy): Bacteria > Bacillati > Actinomycetota > Actinomycetes > Kitasatosporales > Streptomycetaceae > Kitasatospora > Kitasatospora sp. NPDC056446. The sequence goes on from NZ_JBHTRF010000059.1 coordinate 47,677, forward strand.
TCGGTGTGGGGTGGGCCGGGCGTGCGGGTGCGGTGTGTTGTGGGTCAGGTAAGCGCGTGTCTCGCAAGCGGTGCGCAAGGGGGTGCGGGCGCGGGGGGTTGCGGGGCGGTTGCGTGGGGGCGGGTTTCATGCGGTTCGACAAGACACGCGGCCCCCACGGCCGGGTCGTCTCCCAGAGTGTCCGTGCTCCCGGTGTGGCCGGGGGTGTCCGTCGGGGTCCGTGCCGGTGCCTTTCGGGGTGTCCGGGGCGGTGGTCCGGGTTCTTGTGCGCGGTCGTGCGCTGTTCGTCTCCTCGTGGTGTCCGGGCGGTGTCCGGGTGCGGCGGTGTGCCGGGGACGGGCGGGCGGTGTCCGGGCCCTGGGGCCGGGGCCGGCCGGCGGGTGTGGCGGGCCGGGGGGTGGTCTCCGGGTGTTGTCCCGGGTTCGTCCTGGTGCTTTCCCATGGCTTTTCCGACGCGTTGACAGCCGCCCGGCCCCCTTTTTTTCCGGAAGGAAGGAAAGGGGCGGGGGCGAGGAGAGGAAACGATCACAGATGTCGCAGATCCCCACCATCGAGGACCTGGCCCAGCAGTTGCAGGCGGTGTCCGGTGCGCACGAGATCGACGCGGACGCCGCGTTGCAGCACATCGCGGATGTGGACTCGCTGGACCTGATGGAGTGGCTGTACGGGTTCCAGAACCAGTACCCGCACATTCCGGCGGACGAGTCGCTGTTCGCGGACATCGACGACACGACGACGCTGCGTGTGGTGCACGAGCGGATCCTGGCGCTCGTTCCGGCCGCGGGCAACTGAGACCCCGGTCGCGGGGAGAGAGGGGTCGGGTGATGAGCGGTTTCGACGTCACCGGCTGGGGGATGTCGGTTCCCGAGCGGGTGGTGACCAGTGCGCAGCTCGCGGAGCGTTTCGGTGTGGACGAGCACTGGATCGTCTCGCGGTGCGGGATCCGTGAGCGGCGGGCGGTCGGGCCGGGGCAGACCACGGCGTCGATGGCCGTGGAGGCCGGGCGCCGGGCGTTGGAGCGGGCGGGGCTGACGGGTGCGGACATCGCGCATCTGATCGTGGCCACGGCGACTCCGGAGCAGCCCTCGCCGGCGACGTCGGCGTTCGTCCACGACGAGCTGGGTATCGCGGGCAGCGCGCACGACGTGAACTCGGAGTGTGCGGGGTTCGTGTACGCGCTGGTCACGGCGGCGGGGCTGTTGCGGATGGATCCGCGGCCGATCCTGGTGATCGGTTCGGACACCCACACGCTGACGGCGAACCCGGCGGACCGGGACCTGTCGATCCTGGTGGGCGACGGGGCGGGCGCGGTGGTGCTGCAGCCGGGGCCGGTGGACCGGATCCGGGCGTGGAACCTGGGCGCGGACGGCTCGTGCAAGAACAGCCTGAAGGTCCTGGCGGGCGGTTCGCGGATGCCGACGACGGCGCGGACGGTGGAGCAGGGGCTGCACTACGCGCAGATCAACGGCAACGAGATCTACCTGAACGCGGTGCGGTACACGGTGCGTACGATCCGCGAGACGCTGGAGCAGGCGAAGATCACCGCTGCCGAGGTGGACCACGTGGTGCCGCACCAGGCGAACATCCGGATCATCAACTCGGTGCTGGCGCACACGGGGATCCCGGCGGACCGGCTGGTGACGAACCTGGAGCGCTACGGCAACACGGCGTCGGGCTCGATCCCGATCGCGTTGGCGGAGGCGCTGGACGCCGGCCGGATCAAGGACGGTGACACGGTCCTGCTGGCGGGTTTCGGCGCGGGCATGACGTGGGGTTCGATCCTGCTGACGTGGGGAGGCGTGCGGTGAGCGGCAAGGAGGCGTTCGGGTCGCGTCCGGTGGCGCCGGTGGCGCTGGTCACGGGTGCGTCGGGCGGTCTGGGCAGCGAGCTGGCGCTGGCGCTGGACGCGGCGGGCTGCCGGGTCGCGGTGCACTACAACAGCTCCCGCGAGGGCGCGGAGAAGACCGCGGCGCAGCTGGTCAACGACCACGTGGTGGTGACGGGCGACGTCGCGCACTGGGACGCGGTGACCGCGATGTACGAGCAGGTGCGCCAGGCGCTGGGTCCGGTGGACGTGCTGGTGAACAACGGCGCGGTCCGCAAGGACGCGCTGATGGCGATGCAGAGTCCGGCGGACTGGCGCCGGGTGATCGACACGAACCTGGTCGGTTCGTTCCACACCGCGCGGGCGTGTGTGCCGGCGATGCTGCGGGCGCGGTGGGGGCGGGTGGTGAACATCGTGTCGCCGTCGGCGCTGATCGCCACGGCGGGGCAGACCGCGTACTCGGCGTCCAAGGCGGGGCTGATCGGGATGACCCGGACGCTGGCCGCGGAGTGCGGGCGGCGGGGGGTGACGGTCAACGCGCTGTCGCCGGGGTTCATGATCACCGGGATGACGGACACGCTGCCCGAGCACGTGGTGGCGGGGATGCTGGAGAAGGTCCCGGTGCCGCGGTTCGTCACGCCGCGGGAGGTGGCCCGTTCGATCGGGCTGTTCCTGGACCAGGACTGCATGACCGGGCAGGTCATCAGCATCGACTCCGGGGCCTCGATCACCTGAGGCCGCCCGGGTCCGCCCGGGGCTGTTCGGCGGGCCGGGGCCGTCCCCCCGGCGGCCGGTGCCCCGGCGGCCGGTGCCCGTCCGGGCCTGTCCGGGCCCGGTGTCCCCGTCCCCTCGGGGCTGTCCCCGCTCCCGTCCCTCGGGACTGTCCCCGTCCCCTCGGGGCTGTCCGTGCCCCCGTCCCCGGCCCGCTGCCGGGGCCGGGGGCACGGGCGTTCCCGGGGGCGTTTCGCCGGGGTGTTCCCCGCGGGTGCCCCCTGGGGGGTGCGGGTGCGGGGAAAGGGGTCGGCGGCCCGTTCCCGTGGTCCCGGTGAGGGGGGTGGGGGCGGGCCGCCGTGTGCGCGCGGGGGTCCCGTGGGGGGTGTGTCCCGTGGGGGTGTCCCGTGTGCGGGTGGGTCAGGCGAGGACGGCGAGGGCGGCCTCGTAGTTCGGCTCGTCGGCGATCTCCGCGACGAGCTCGGTGTGCAGGACGGTGTCGTTCTCGTCGAGGACGACGACGGCGCGGGCGGTCAGGCCGGCCAGCGGGCCGGAGTTGATGGCCACGCCGTAGGTGTCGTGGAAGTCGCGTCCGCGCAGGGTGGACAGGGTCTTGACGTTGTCCAGGCCCTCGGCGCCGCAGAAGCGGGCCTGGGCGAACGGCAGGTCGGCGGAGATGCACAGCACGACGGTGTTGTCGAGGGCGCCGGCCTGGGCGTTGAAGGTGCGCACCGACGTCGCGCAGGTGGGGGTGTCGATGCTGGGGAAGATGTTGAGGACCTTGCGGGTGCCCGCGAAGTCCTTCAGCGAGGTGTCCGCCAGTCCCGCGCCGACCAGGGTGAACGCGGGGGCCTGGGTCCCGGAGGCGGGCAGTGCGCCGCCGACCTCGACCGGGTTCCCCTTCAGGGTGACCTGAGCCATGAAAAGCCTCCTACCAGCGGTGGGTGTACGGGTGTGCAACGCCGCCGATCCTACTGCCCGCCCCCGCCCGCCCCGCCGGGCGGCCACCGGCTGGGACGCCCCGCCCCGGTTCCGTGCGGGCCCCGGGCCTGGGACGCCCCGCCCCGCCCCGTCCGCCCCCGCCCCGCCCCGTCCGCCCCCGGCCCGGCGTGGCCTGCTCCGGCTCTCCGCTCCCTGCCCGGCCTGCCGCGGTTCACCCGGCCGTCCCTGCCCGGCCCGTCCGGCCCGCCGGGCGGCCACCGCCGGTCCCCGTCCCCGCCTTCGTTCCGGGCGGGCCGGCGCCTTGCCGCGGCCGCGGTTCACCCTGCCCGCTCTGCCCGGCTCGCCGGGTGACCACCGGTCGGACGCCCCCGGCCCCGGCCGGCCCGGGACGCTTCGTCGCCCCGGCGCGGTCCGCTCCGGTTCACCCCGCCCCGCCAGCCCCGCCGGGCGGCCACCGCCGGTCCCGGTTCCGGTCCCCGTCCCGGGCGGGCCGGCGCCTTGCCGCGGCCGCGGTCCACCCTGCCTGCTCTGCCCGGCTCGCCGGGTGACCACCGGTCGGACGTCCGGCCCCGGCCGGCCCGGGACGCTTCGTCGCCCCGGCGCGGTCCGCTCCGGTTCACCCCGCCCCGCCAGCCCCGCCGGGCGGCCACCGCCGGTCC
>NZ_JBHTRF010000059.1:51912-54758 GCF_042796115.1 Kitasatospora sp. NPDC056446
CCGGTCCCCGCCTTCGCCCCGGGCGGGCCGGCGCCTTGCCGCGGCTGCGGTCCACCCTGCCCGCTCTGCCCGCTCTGCCCGGCTCGCCGGGTGACCACCGGTCGGACGTCCGGCCCCGGGGCGGCTTGTCCCGTGCCGGTGGCGGCCCGCGAGGCTCCGCTCCTGCTTCGCCCGCCCCCGGCCCTGCCCGGCTCGCCGGGCGGTCACCGCCTGTCCCGGTCCCCGTCCCAGCTACCCGTCCCCCGTCCCGGGCGGGCCTGGCGTCCTGTTGCGGCTCCGGTTCGCCGGAGGGCGGCGGTCGTTGCGGCCGTCGGGATAGGCGGGGAGGCCGGGGGCTACGGGTGGTGACGCGGCGTCACCTGCGGACGTGCGGTGGCCGTTGCCTGTGGCGCGCGGCCCCGGGCGCTCCGAACCGGACCGGCCCGTACCGCCCGGTACCGGCCCGTCCGGTCTGGCCCGCCGGGGCGACCACCGGGGTGGACGCCCCGGCCCGGTCCCGGGGCGGCTCCGGCTCGGCCAGCCTGGTTCGCCTGACCGCCCCGCCCGCCCCCGTTCGGCCCGCCGGGCGATCACCGCCCGTCCCCGCTCCCCATCCCGGGCGGGCCTGGCGTCCTGTTGCGGCTCCGGTTCGCCGGAGGGCTGGGGTCGTTGCGGCCGCCGGGTCCCGGTGCCGGCGGTCGGGGCGGTCGGGGTGCGGTGGGTGGTGTGCGGGGGTGGTGACGCGGCGCCACCTCGGCGTGTGCGGGGCAGTGGTGGTGGTGCCCGTCCGCCGGGGACGGCCTGCCGTCCTGCCGGTGGCGGCCGGTGCCCCGCCCCGGTTCCGTGCGGGGCCGGGGAGGCCCGGGGAGGCCGTGCGGAGCGGGTGGTGACGCGGCGTCACCTGCGGGCGTGCGGTGGCCGTTGCCTGTGGTGCGCGGCCCCGGGCGCGGCGTGCCGGACCGGCCGTCCCGTCCTCGTCGCGGCGTGCCGCCTGCGCCCCGCACCGGCCCGCCCCGTACTGCCCCGGCCCGCATCGGCCGGCCCGGTCCGTACGGGTGCGGGGGGTCCTGTCGGCCGGGGGCCGGGGCGGGGTGCGGTCCGCGGCCTGTACCTCCGGGCCCCGGGGGGCTTCACCGCCGGCCTGCCTTCTCCCGGCTCCCGGCCCCCCGGCCCGGTGCCCCCGTGCCCGTGCCTCCGTGCCCGCGCCCCTGCCCCCCGTGCCGGTGTCCTCGCCTCCTTGTGTCGGGCGGCTTGCCGGGGTGTGCGGGGGATGCCGCCGCCCCGTGGCGGCCCGGGTGGTGCGGGGCCGTCACGGGGCGGGTCGTGCGGGTGGGGCGTTCACCGGGGTCGGCCGGTCCCGGTGGGGGTGCTCAGTTGAGGACCGTCACGTCGGTGCGCATCGGCAGGGGGCTGTTCCAGCCGATGGCGATCTTGAACGTCACGACCCCGTTGGCGGGGGCGATGCTCGACACCTGGAAGGGCGCGGAGCCGACGAAGCGGTGTCCGTTGCCGTCGATCTCGGAGGCGGTGACGATGACCGTCGAGTCGGTCCCGATGACGTCCCAGGGGATCTGGAGGTTGAACGTCCCGTTGCCGGGGGTCCACGTCCACCACCCCCGCCACAGGGCGCCGACGTTGCCGCCGATCGCGGCGAGGCCCTGGGCGGGGCCGGCGGGCTGGGAACCGCCCGTGATCTGCGGTGCCCCGGAGGCGGAGGATTCGGCTGCGGCCATGACGGCTCCCTCGCGTCGGGAGGGCCCCACGAGCCCTCCGTACACGTCGAGTGTCCGGTGGTGCGCACCGTGTCACAATCACTCGTGCGGGTGAACCGCCGGCGTGCCTGCGGGCCGCCCGCGCGGGGGCGTGGCAGCCCCGTGGCCTCGGCGCGCCCCTACGCGCGGGGGCGCGGCGCGGGGTGCCGGGCGGCGTCGGGCGGCGAAGGATGTCCTCGCGGGCGCCCCGGCGTGCGGGGCGCCGCCGGGGCCCGTCCCTTCGTCGCGCGTGGCGGGTCGCGTGTGCCGTGGGGGTCCGGGTCGCGCGCACCCGAGGAGGACCGCCGTGAGGATCAACCTGACCAGTGTGTTCGTCGACGACCAGGACAGGGCCCTGCGCTTCTACACCGGCGTGCTGGGCTTCGTGAAGAAGGACGAGGTCCCCCTCGGGGGTCCCGGCGGGCACCGCTGGCTGACCGTGGTCTCACCCGAGCAGCCCGAGGGCGCCGAACTGCTGCTGGAGCCCGACGAGCACCCCGCGGCCAGGGCGTACACGGCGGCGCTGGCCGCCGACGGGATCCCGGCGGCCTCCTTCGCCGTGGACGACGTGCGCGCCGAGTACGGGCGGCTGCGCGCGCTGGGGGTGCGCTTCGCGCGGGCGCCGCTGGACCTGGGGCCGGTGACCACCGCGGTCCTCGACGACACCTGCGGCAACCTCATCCAGATCGCCCAGTACCACCCGCGCCCGCCCGCCCCCTGACCGTCCGGCCCGGCCCCTGACCGGCCGGCCTCTGCCCGGCCGGGGGGCCGGTGAAGAACTGCCGTCCCTTGGCGTGCGGGGGCGTGCGGGGCCGTGCCCGCGAGGAGGCCCCGACCCCGGGGCGGGGTGTCCGCGACGGCGGTGCGTGGGAAGTCGGCCCGCTCGACTTCCCGAGCCCCGCCCCGGCCCGTCCGGCCCCTGACCGGCCTGGGGTCCGGTGAAGAGCTGCCGTCCCTTCGCGGGCGGGGGCGTGCGGGGCCGTGCCCGCGAGGAGGCCCCGGCCCCGGTCCCGGGGTGCCCGCGACGGCGGTGCGTGGGAAGTCGGCCCGCTCGACTTACCCCCCCCCCCCCCCGCCCCCCCCGGCCCCGGCCAAGCCCGCCCCCCCGCCCCGCCG
>NZ_JBHTRF010000060.1:0-53596 GCF_042796115.1 Kitasatospora sp. NPDC056446
GGGCAACGGCAGCTTGCCGGGGCCGCTTCGGTCGCCTTCCCCGATGCGGAGCGGCTCGCGGACGCAGCCGCCGGCTGCCCCGACATACTCGACGACGACACGTTCGATTGGCTCACTGCGGCCATTTTCGAGGAGGAATCCCGGCGGCGTGATGCCCGGCTTCCGGTCCCAGAAGCGGTCACCCTGCCGGACTGGGCAGCACAGGACCTTCTCGAACTCCTCCAGCAGGACTCGGCAGAGGGCGCGGCCGAGGAGGCTCACTCCGGCGATTGGGAGCTCGCCGATCCTCGGCCGGGCACGAGGGCCTGAGGAGTGCCGACTGGCTCACGCCGCCTGTCCGAGGCGGTGGCCGGTGGTGGGGTCGGCCGGGCCCGCCATGTGGGCGTCCGCCCGGTCGAGGGCAGAGGCGAGCGCTGTGACGGCTTCGTCGGCCGAGTCTTTGAGGAGATGGCCGTAGAGGTTGATGGTGACGGCGATGGTGGAGTGGCGCAGGGTCTTGGAGATGACGGCGATGGGGATGTTTTCGGCGATCATGATGCTGGCCGCGGTGTGGCGCAGGTCATGCAGCCCGATCTTGGGGAGGTCGAGTTCGGCGGTTCGTTTGCGGAGCTGGTCGAGGACCCACTGGGGCCGCAGCGGCGTTCCGCCGGGGCGGGCGAAGACGAGTCCTTCGAGCCGGCCGTTCGGGTGGGCGGCCATCTGGATCGCGGCCTGGCGGTGGAGGGCTGCCATGACCCTGGGGGAGAGGCTGATCCAGGCGCGGCTGGCTTCGGTCTTGGGCTCGCGGAGGTGGATCTTTCCGTTGTCGATGGCGGCCAGGGTCCAGCGGACGTAGAGCTTGCGGTCCATGAGGTGGACGTCGGACCAGTGCAGGGCGAGGATCTCGCCGCGGCGCATGCCGGTGCCGAGCATGACCTCGAACAGGTCGGTCAGCTGGTCCGCGTACTGCTCGGCGCCGTGGCGCAGGAAGGTGGCGGCCTCGTCGGGGGTCCAGCAGGCGCGCTCGGCGGCGCGGGGCTTGGGCGGCACGGAGTGCTTGGCCGGGTTGTAGCGCAGCCCCCAGGCGCGCACGGCGGCGTTCAGGGCGTTGCGCAGGGTGGAGACGATCCGGTAGACGGTGACCTTGCCGCGCTTGGCCTTGCGCTGGGCGGCGATCCAGCGCTCGACGTGCTTCGGGCGCAGGTCGGGCAGCCGGTAGTGGCCGAACGCGGGGATCAGGTCCCGCTCCACGCACGCCTCGTAGCCGGCGTACGTGTTCGGCGCAAGCTCCTCCTTCTTCACCGCCAGCCACTGCCGCAGGAAGCCCGCCACCGTGACGCGCCGGTCCTCGTACACCCCGCGCAGCTCACCGTCCAGCACCGCCCTCATCTCGCGGGCCGCCTCGGCTCGGCTGGCGAACCCACCGCGCCGACGGGTCTTTCGCTTCCCGTCCTCCGGGGCCAGGTCAACGCAGTACGTCCACGACCCGTGACCCGCCTCCTCCAACAACCGCACACACCACGGACCCAACTGCCTCCCGTGCCCGTCCGAACAACCACACCGCCGGTACACCCGACCACGCTGCGCACGCTGTCCCATGAGCTTCCCCTTTTCTCGGACTGGGTGGTGCCTCTGGGGCAAGAGTGGCTGCTGTGTCGGGTGTGGCGGCAGAGCGTGCGGGACGGTGCGCGAAGCACTCAGAACCAGACGGCGAAGACACGCTCAAGACGACACACCGCCCGAAAGATCACCATCCGTAGCCAGTGGGTAAGCGACCGTGATCCGCCTGCAGGAACCGGTGCTGCAGGCCAGCCGGCGTCGTCGACGCAGCGGCTGTCGGGATCGCACGGCCGTGCTTGCTGAAGGACCGACAGATCTCGGTAACCGCCAGTAGCTGCGACGGGGTCGCTGGCCCTGGGACCACTTTGGGACCACGCCCGATGAGCGCCCATGAACGCTGATGGTCGAAAACGGACGCTTGTGCGCAAAGTAAACACTGAGTCACCGTCAGCATTCCGTGGCGCCACGGCTGCGGAGAATCTCCAACTCACTTGCACCTCAGGGTAATTGAGTATCAAGGCAGCCGAGACCTTGAGGTCTCGGCTGCCGACAATAGTTGAACCCCTTGACTGGGGGTCAAGGGGTCGCAGGTTCAAATCCTGTCGTCCCGACTTGCGAATCCGCAGGTCGGAGGCCGTTTCCATCTGAGGATGGGGACGGCCTTTTTGTGCGTGTCGTGGGGTAGTGGTCGCAGGGTGGTCGCACCTCGTCCGGTCGCGGATCGCAGCCGGGCGCGGGCTGACCTGGTCAACTCGCTGCTGTATGGCTGGAGTTGGCGAACGTGGCCCGATCGCTGGTCGGATCGTTAACCACTCACGGTGTCCTGTGGCGGGTGACCTCGCGTTGCGAGGTTGACGAGGCCGGGCGTGAGCATCGTTCAATTTGTGAGCTTTCTTCCGCTCTGTCCGCATTCTCCGGGCCGGACGTCGGCGCGGGGGCGGCCCAGCAAGGCGAAGGTCTGCGACCACCAAGCGACCACCACGCAGGTGGGAGCCGCCCTGGCCAGGCGCTCCTCCTTGCCGGGGCGCAAAGGGGCCCGGCAGGCCGCGGGCTCCGGGAGACGGTGTGCTGAGGGGTGGGGCGCGCCGGGTGCGGCTGGGGCAGATCTTCGGCGATGACGTGCCCTTGGGTTCGCTGGGTTCCCTCCTCCTGGACTGCTACAGCGCCCCCGGGGGCCGGGCTGTGCTTCACGGTGACCGGGCATGCCGCCAGTTGGGGCCCGGTGCGCGGCTGGGCCGTGTCGGGCTCGCGGCCGGGCCGTTGTGCGGGTCCTGCGCGTGGATGTTGCCGGCGGACCATCCCGTGAGCGAGTTCGCGGTCGCGGTGGCAGGGCTGAGAACTCCCGCCGTGGTAGCGGGCGACGGCGCGCCGGCGGGTCCGGTGCCGACACCAGGGCCTGCGGGCGCCACACCCGCCCAGGCGGTGCGGGTGTGGCGGCGCGCGCAGACGCGCGCGCTCGAGGGCTTTGCGGCCGCTGTCGCTTTCCCCTGGCTGGAGCCCTGGGCAGGGCCCAGGCTGTCCGCGCTGACCGGCGCGGTCGAGCAGGCTCGCGGAGCGGTTGCCTGCCGCGTTGACCCTCGCGAACTGCTGACGGCTGCCTGCGTGGCGGCCCTGCCCGTGCCGGTCGGGCTGAGGGAAGGGCTGCCGGCGGGTGCGGGGAGCTGGGGGGTGGACGGGGAGTGGCTGCTGCTGGAGGCGTGGATGCGCTGGCAGAGCGCCTGCGCCGAAGGCGAGGCGCGGGTGGCGGACTGCGTACGGGCGGCGTCCGCAGCGGTCTACGAGGCGTTCGGCAGACGGCGAAAGGCACGTGATGAGGCGCTGGACAACGTCCAGCGCCTCATCACGGCCTCAATCGACCAGGCATGGCGGCTCGCTGAAGAGGAGTACGCCGGGTCCGTACATCTGGTTCAGATGGCGCTCCCGCGACTTGAGACGGAGCCGTTCACCGGTCGGGAGCACGATCCGCTCACCTTCTGGCAGGCCGGGGTGATCGCGGTCCACCAGAGCGGCGTCGACTGGCCGTCCGGGCGCGTCACGCTCGCCGCTCCCCGGGCGGTGTCCGATCTGCTCCTGGGCGGTTGACTCCCGGGCCGGTCAAGCGGCGTGGCGGGGCTGGAAGCCGGGCCAGTCCTCAAGGTCCGTGGCGGCCAGTTCGTAGGCATGGGCGAGTGCGTTGACCGCGTCGTCGGCCGCGTGCTTGAGAAGGTGCCCGTAGATGTTGATGGTCGTCGCGATGGTCGAATGACGCAGCGCCTTGGACACGATCGCGATGGGTACCTCGAAGGTGATCATGATGGTCGCCACCGTGTGCCGCAGGTCGTGGATCGTGATCTGCGGCAGCCCGGCCTCGGCCTGGCGGTGCCGCAGCTGGTCCAGGACGTACTGCGGGCGAAGCGGGGCTCCGTCGACGCCTGCGAAGACGAGTCCACGCAACGGGGCTCCCGGGGGCAGCAGGGATTGCTGGTGGTCGGCCTGGCGCTGCAGCGCGGCCAGGACCCGCGGATTGACGCTGACCCAGTTCCGGCTCGCCTTGGTTTTCGGCGAGCAGAGGTGAAGTTCGTTGTTGTCGATGGTGGCCAGCGTCCAGCGGACGAAGATCTTGCGCTCCATGAAGTGGACGTCCTCCCAGTGCAGCCCCAGCACCTCCCCGCGTCGCATCCCTGTTCCCAGCATCACCTCGAACACGTCGGCGACCTGGTCGCGGTAGTACAGCTCGTTGTGACGCAGGAACGCCGCCGCCTGCACCGCGGTCCAGCACAGGCGCTCGGCTGCCGCAGGCCGCGCGCCGATGGCCCCATCGGCCGCGTTGTAGCCGATCAGATGCTCCTTGTGGACGGCATGATTCAGGGCACTTGCGCAGCGTCGCCCCGAGCCGGTAGACCGTCGGCGCGCCGCGGCCCTGATCCCGCAGGTCGGCCTGCCAGGCGGCGACGTGCCGGGAGCGCAGGTCCTTCAGCCGCATCCGGCCGAACACGGGGAGAAGCTCCTGGCGCACGCACTTGGCGTAGGAGGCCGCGGTGGACGGCTTGAGCGTCCGCTCCTTCAACGCCACCCACTCCAGCAGGAACGCACCGACCGTGAGCTTGCGGTCCTCGAACACGCCCGTCGCCTCCGCGTTCAGCACGCACTGCAATGCGTACACAGCATCCGCCCGAGATTCGTAGCCGCTGCGCCGCCGGGTGCTGCGTCCCTCGCCGTTCGTCGGCATGTCCACCGCGTACGCCCAGCTCCCGTGCTCAGGATCCGCCGCCAGTCGCGGGCAGCGGGCCCCGATCGGACGGCGATCCGCACCCCGGCAGCCACAGCGCCGGTAGACCCGCCCACGCTCGAAGTCAGCCTCACTAGCCACCATTGAACTCTCCCTTCACGCAAGCAACTTCCGCCACATGAATGCCCAGTCGGCAGCCGCGAAGTCGCACTCAGCAAAGGGGCGCGAAGCACACCCACAGCGCACGACACGGGGCGCACCCCCATCCGAGCTGGAGCCAGGTTTGACCCTCGGCACCGGGTGCTCGCGCGGACCGGGTGGGCGGCGGACTTCGGTTTGGGGATCTCGTGATGGGGCTGCGGGGGGGGGGCAGCAGCCCCACGTGGCCGCCGAATGCCGACCACCACAGGACCGCCTACATGGTGTCACTGATCGGCGGGGCGCATGGGCGACCGTGGCGATATGTGGCGGCCGGAGCGAGGTGTGCGGGCCTACCGGTGTCGGAGCAACGGTGTGTCGATGCCGATCGGTCCTCGTACGGACGGGACGGAGGGGGATCCGCAGGCGGGTGGGTGCGACTGGTCGACGGTCGGGCCGGACGGTCAGACGAGCCGGTCGCGGTGGGCGGCTGCGGCTTCGCGGACGAGGCGGGCGAACCGGTTTCGGTCGATTCCGGGCTGTCCGGTGTGCTCGCCGTCCCGGTCCGCGTCGCCGCCGAAGCCGTCCTCGCCGTCGAGTTCGTCGTGTTCCTCGTGGAGGAGCCAGCAGCCGTGGATGCCGGCGAGGCGGTCTTCGAGGAGGGCGGGGGCGGGGCGTTTGGGGTCGAGCGGGGTCAGGCGCAGGCCGGTGTCCTCGGGGTCGGGGTCCGGGCCGGTGTGTTGGGCGAGGTCGTCGTCGATGTCTTCGAGTTGTTCGCGCAGGCCGGCGGGGTCGGGGAGGAGGTCGTCGGTGAAGTTCCACTGCTGGTGCCGTTGGCGGACCTCGAGCGGCGTGAGATGGCCCACTTGGGATGCTTGCGCGGGCGCCTGCGATTGTGGAGGTTCTCGATGAATGCGACGACCTCCGCGCGGGCGGCGGCCCGGTCCGGCCGGACCCGAACGCCGATCTCCTCCTTCAGTACGACGAAGAAGCTCTCCGCAGCGGCGCTATCGCGATAGGAGCCGACTCTCCCCATCGACTGTCCGATGTTCAACTTGCTTATCTCGCTGCTGAATTCCGCGACCCGAGTGAAAGGTGCAGCCGGCTCCAGACCACCACGGCCGGCCGCCATTCGCAGCGCGGCCACCGGCAGTTCTGCGCGGTGGTGGTCGGCCATCGCGTAGCCGACCACCTCGTGTGGCCAGAGCCAGCCCTCCTCGATCGGCAGGAAGATCATGTCGCCCACCAGCCGCATCCCGGGCTGCGGCGCGGTGAGATCGCGGCCGATCAGGTCCGGTGTGAGGACCGGCTTGTGGGCCTGGCGGGTCAGGCCGCGGCCCCGGCGCCGGGTGACGCCCGCGATGCCGCGCTCGCGCATGATCCGCTCCACCTTCCTCCGATTGGCCGCCCGGCCCCGGCGACCTGGAGGCTGGGACATGTGAGCGGTATACGGCGGAGTTCAGGCGGGACACGGTTGCGTTGGTGCGCTCGTCTCCGTGTCCAACCTCCAGCCGCAGGGTGGAACTTCACCGCCGCGTCACGGCCGGCGGTTCAGGCGGCGGTGGGGGTGAGGTCGGCGCGGCCGAAGAGTAGGGCCCAGCCGTGGGGCAGTTGGTGAAGGATGCGGTCGGTGAGGTGGTCGCCGGCGAGGTCGGTGAGGGCGGCCAGGACGGTGGAGGTGTCCCAGCGGGCCGCGGCGAGGGTGGTGCCGAGGGCGCCGGCTACGGCTTCGACGAAGGCGGGGGCTGAGACCGGTTGGGGCAGGGGGATCTGGGAGGCGAACACGGCGCGCGCCCGCTCGGGGAGCGCGACGGCGAGGTCGCAGCGTTCGTCGCCGGTGAGCTGGGAGCCGAGCAGCGCCAGGACGGCGGCGAGGGCGCGTTCGGCTTCGTGGTCGCTGGGGTAGCGGCCGAGGGTGCGGACCTGCTGGATCAGGTGGCGGTGCCGGGTCATGGCGGTGGCCTTCCGGGGGTGGGCCGCCGCGCCGGGGCGGCCGTGATGGGGGTCAGGGGCGGTGGCCGGCGGTGGGGCGGCCGAAGAGCACGTCGTAGCCGGGCGGCAGTTGGAGCAGGACCTGCTCCATGAGCTGGTCGCCGGCGGCGTCGGCGACGGTGGACAGGACGGCGCCGATGTCCCACAGTGCGGTGGTGTCGGCGGCGCCTTCGATCCAGGCGGCGGTGGCGCGCACGAACCGTTCGGGGCTGAGCGGTTCGGTGGCCTGCAGCGGGTTGAGCAGGACCGGGGCGAGCGTCTCGGGCAGGCGGGCCGCGAGGTCCGAACGCACGGCGCCGACCAGGTGCGCGCCGAGCAGAGCCAGGACGACGCGCGCGCAGCGTTCGGTTTCCTGGGGCGTGCCGTATTCGCCGCGTTCCTGGACCTGGTCCAGGAACGCCTCCCAGCACAGTGTCATTGCGGGTTCCTCCGTCCGGTCGGCGGCGGATGCCGGGTCTGGGCCGTGCGGCCGGGCCGACTGGCGCTGGGGCCGGCAAGGTCGTCAGGCCGGTCAGTTCGATGAGCCGGGCCAACGGGCGGGGGTGCCGCGCAGGGCCGGGCGCCCCGTTCCGCTCGGTCTGGTTGGGGGCCTCCGGCAGGACGTTCAGGCCTGAGCAGTCCGTGAACGTCACCTGTGACAGGTCGAGCAGCACCTGCCGGTGGTCCGCCGGCGCGCGGAACGGCTCGCGTCGAAGGTCCGGGGCGGAGTCGAGGTCGACCTCGCCGCACGCCCTCACCGTGAACGGTGGCACCGGGTGATCATGGGGCGGCTCGCTGTCCGTTGGGCCCGCAGGTCGAGGGCGTGTCCGGAAGGTCGGGCCGGGGTCGGGGTGTCCCGTGCCGCGCCGCCGGGGGGATTGCGGGGCGGCACGGGACGGCTCGGGGGGAGGTCAGGCCTGGATCTGCTTGCGGCCGTCGTCGTGGGCGATGGCGATCTTGCGGGGCTTGGCCTTCTCGGCGACCGGGATTTTCAGGGTCAGCACGCCGGCGTCGTAGTCGGCGGTGATCCCCTCCGGGTCGAGGGTGTCCGAGAGCATGACCTGCCGGGAGAAGACGCCGAGCGGGCGCTCGGACAGCTCCCACTTCACGTCGTCACCCTGCCGGTGCGGACGGCGCTCGGCCTTGACGGTCACCATGTTCCGCTCGACGTCGATGTCGATTGCGTCCGGGGTCGCCCCCGGCAGGTCGAAGCAGATCACGTACTCCTCGCCCGCGCGGTAGGCGTCCATCGGCATCGGCGTCGGCCGCGACCAGGTACCGGTCGTGCTGAGGAACTGCTGGGTCAGCCGGTCCAGCTCGCGGAACGGGTCAGTGCGCAGCAGCATCGCGAAACACCTCCGTTGATCGTTGGGTGCCAGTGCGCTTTACGTGACACCGTTGTAGCACGTCGTCCATCCGATGACAATCCCGTGCGTCGTCCGTAGAATGACTGCATGAGTACACAGTCCCCGAAGTCCGAGGCCAGACCCGAGCCCATCTCCGTCCTTGCCGCCACCGCGGCGCTCGCCGCCATCGACGACGCCGTGCGCACCGCCCGGGACCCCGGGCGTCCCGCGGGCCGCGGCGCACGGGAAGACGGTGCCGAACAGGCCCTGGCCGCCCTCGTGCTGCTGCGGGAGCTGCGTACCCGGCTTGCCGACTGGGAGGGCCCGATGGTCGAGGCCGCCCGGGCCGCAGGTGCCACCTGGGCCGACCTCGCCCAGCCCATGGGCGTTGCCAGCCGCCAAGCCGCCGAGAACCGCTACCTGCGTCTGCGCCCTGCCCGCTCCGCCACCGACACCGGCACCGGCGCGGAGCGGGTCAAGGTCGTGCGCGACCGCCGGGCCGCCGACCGCGCCGTCGACGCCTGGGCCCGCGACCACGCCGCCGGCCTGCGAGTCCTGGCCGCCCGGATCACGGCCGCCTCCAGCCACGCACCCGAAGCCGGGCCCGCGCTGGACGACCTCACCGCCGCCCTCGGCGCCACCGACCCGGCCGACCTCATAGCGCCTCTGGCCCGTATGCGCCCCCACCTCGGCGACGCCCACCCCGACCTCGCCGCCCGCCTCGACGATCTCACCGACCGCACCGACCGCCTCCGCCATGACAGCGACCAACGACGCGCCTGACCCCTCGGCTCCGGCCCAGGACCGATGGCAGCACATCGAGGACCGCCTCGCCGCCATCGAACTGCGGATCCGCGATCAGAGCACCGCGGCCCTCACCACCCTCGACACCCACCTGGCCCGCCTGGACGCCCTGCGTCGCCGGCTCGCCACCCAACCCTGGCCCCCGCAGGGCCCCGACACCCCCGGCAGCCCGGACCGCCGCCCATGCCCGTCCGCGTGAGCGGCTCGTTGAACCGGGCGCCTGTCCGCGGTCATCCGCGGTCATCAGGCCGGCGGTCCGCGGCGCCGATCCCCCGGCCCGCGTACCGCCTCGCGCCGCCGTCCGGCCTCACGGGCGGTCCTCGCGGGACGGCCCGCGCCTCATCAGCCGTGCCGCGAGCATAAAATCCCCAAAGCCGGGCAAAGATGGACGATCAGACAGTGGGATTCGCGCACTACCGGATGGACGGAGCAACCGATGGGTGACCTGTCGAACAAGGCGCAGAACGTGACCGGCAAGGCCAAGGAGAAAGTCGGGGATCTGACCGGCGACCAGGAGCTGAAGGGCGACGGGCAGGCCGACCAGGCGGAGTCGAAGCTCAAGCAGGCTGCCGCGGACGTCAAGGACGGTGTGCGCGACGTCGCCGACCGCGTGAAGGGCGTCTTGAAGCGCGACAAGTGAGAAAGGCGGAGCCGCGATGGCACTGTTTCTGTTCATCGTCCTGATCGCCGTGGTGTTCGGCTTCGTCGGTGCCCTCGTAAAGGGCCTGCTGTGGCTGCTCGTGATCGGGATCGTCCTGTTCCTCGCCGCCCTCGTGCTCGGCGGCATGCGTCTGGGCAGTCGGCGCTCCAGGCGCAGGTAGGGAAGGCGGGCCATGCGCCGTGACGCAGCCCTCGGCCCTTCGAAAGCCAGGGCTGCATTCGTCGGGGCGGGGCCGTGTGGCCGGGACTACTCCTCCGCGTAGGCCCCGGTCGCACGGCGGCCGACGAGCGGCACGGCAGGGAGCCACGGGTGCGCCTGCCCGCAGGCAGGCACTCGGGACGGCGGGATGGCGTGCAGACACGTGCGGCCCGCGCCGCAGGCCGCGTCCGGTGGCCGGGCCACCCCCTCCCTGTTCCCCTCCCGGAACGTGCTGTTCTCGTCCGCGATACGGGGATGCCGCCGGCGCTGGTCCCGGTGGTGGCGCGGACGGCGACGTGCGGTGGGCCGTGCCGACCGGCGGTGCCGGGCGGGATGACCGGGTATCGCCGGCTCAGCCGGTCCCGGTCCCGGTCGAGGTCCCGCGGCGCGCACGTTCGACCGGACGGTGAACCGCTCGTCGGTTGCGGCGTTCTCGGCAGCCGACGCGCCTGCGGGCTCGGACCCGCCAGCAGCAGGGCGACGCCACCTGCCTGGGCGGCCAGGCGGGTGCGCTGCCTACCTCGACGGCGAGGTGTTCGTGCTGCGCCTGGATCTGCCGGGCATCGACCCGCAGTCGATCGACCTGGCTGTGGGACGCAACGTGCTGACCGTGCGCGCGGAGCGCGCTTCCGGGCTCCCGCAGGGTGCGGAGGTGCTGGTGGACGAGCGGGTGCTGGGGCGGATCCCCCGGCAGGTGTTCCTGGGCGACGCACGGGATGCCGATCGGATCGAGGCCGACCACGGCCAGGGCGTGGTGCGCGTGCCGATCAGCGAGAAGGCCCGCCCCCGCAAGATCGCCATCACAGTCGGCCGAACGCGAGGCCATCTCCGCCTGACCCCGGCGGCGCGGCTTGGACGTTCGTTCCCAGTCCCTGCCGCGCCGACCGGCCGCCGCCCCCTGCCGGGTGTCGCTCGCTGAGCCGTTGGACGCGCGCATCCTGGGGGTGGGACGCCCCCGGCGGCCCCGGGCCGTCCAGCGCGATGGTGGTCGAGCGGTGGAGCCCGGAGCGCCCGAGCCGGGGGTGGTATCCGCCGCGCTGGGCCGGATTCGGCTGCCTGACCTGTGATGCCGCTGTCCGCGCCTTCTGATCCAGGAGTGGGGCGGGTCGGCTGGGCCTATCGCAGCCCCCGTGGGCCATCGTGGCGGGGGGTGTCGATGGCGTCGCGCAGGGCGGGCAGGTCCGTGATGGTGGCCTGTTCGGCGAAGCGGGCCAGTAGCCGGCGGAGGACCCTCTCGTCCCGGTCCCGGACTGCTTCGCCTATGGCCGCCGCGAGCGACGCCTGGGTATGGGGGTCGGGGGTGCGCACCTGCCGCGCGGCCTGCGGCCCTTCCACCGCTCGCCTCCCGTTCACTCGTGATCCCTGGCCGCTGGGCGCAGCGTCCACCGTCCGGCGGCGCCCGGCCGCCCCACCTCGTGCGGGGCGAAGACTACCTCCCCAGTCGGCACCGAAAAATCTATGCCCGCTGTAGTAGACATTGCCGCGCGCCGTGGCTAGTGTTTCTCTCGTCGACGAGATCAGCAGTACTCGCCAGACACGAACTGGCGGGTAGCAGTACAGGAGTTCGCAGGCCGGCACGGTTGCAGGGTCTTGAAGCCAGGGATGGTGCAGTTAAGGCGACATGACCGGCGGCCGGGCCCGGTGACCCGTAGGTATCAGGGGTCGCCATCGAGCGGTACCGCAGTACCAGCAGTGTGAAGTGAATGGTGCAGTACCAGCAGTCGATGTACGCGGTATCCCGGTGAAGGCGCCCAGACTGCGGGCGCGCGCGCTGGGAGTCCGGCAGTGGGGTTCCAAGCCGAGTGGTTGGCAGGACGGGCGACGGGGCTGGCTGCCGGACCCGGGCGGCCCGCAAGGACCGCCGCAGCAGTACCGAGTGGTTGGCACTACCCCGCAGTTAGCAGTACCAGCAGTACCCGAGTGAGCAGTACCAGGTCAGTACAGAGATGAACGGAGGGGACGGAGCGCCATCAGGATCGCCCGGCCCGTGATGAAGTCGCCCGGGCGGAATCCGAAGACCCCAAGGCAAGGACGGTGGTTTCCGGTCACGCATACGCGATCCCCGCATGCCCCCTCCCCCGGGGCAGTGCGGATATAAGGAAGCCGGCCACAAGGCCGGCAGATGGTGTAAAACCCTTCGGGGCCCCGGGAGCCGCAACGGCCCCGGGGCCCCTCAGCGCGTCCCCGGACACAACAACAAGAAGAGGTGCAGTGACCACGGCAACCATTCGACCGCATACCCCCGACGCCGTCAGCTCGTTCGACGATGACGACTACCCCGCCTACACCATGGGCCGCGCCGCCGAGATGACCGGCACCACCCCCGGCTTCCTACGATCCCTCGGCGAACAGGGCCTCATCACCCCCCTGCGCTCCGAAGGCGGCCACCGCCGCTACTCCCGCTACCAGCTGCGCATCGCCATGCGCGCCCGTGACCTGGTCGACCAGGGCACCGCCATCGAGGCCGCCTGCCGCATCATCATCCTCGAGGACCAACTCGAAGAAGCCCTGCGCATCAACGAAGAGCTCCGCCGTTCCCCGCGCGGCCAGGAGTCCGCCGCCGACACCTGACCAGCTTGCCAGGCCGACGAGACCGGTCCGCGGTGAGCCACGGCCGCTCACCGCAGGCCGCCCCGGACACGACTACCCCTCAGCCCCCGATCGCCGGCCGACCGTTCCCCGCGCGGCCAGGAGTCCGGCACCCTGCCTCACCGGCGTGGACCGGTTCCGGGCCGCGTTCATGCACAACTGCGTTTCCTTGCCCGGCCCTTGGCCACGCCTGCCGCTGGCGGCTGGCCTGCGCTGAGCGGGCGGTCCGCGCGGTCGCAACAGTGGGTTTTGCTGCCGCACGCAGGCTGTCAGGCAAGTCGCCCGCTTTGCGGGCGCACGCCGGCCCGCCCGAGACCGGGGCCGCGAGGAGTGCTCGGTGGCCGTCCCCGCGGAGTCCGACTCCCTGCCCTCGACATCCGCTTGCGACCGGGAACCGGCGCACTGATGCTCGACCCGGTGGGCGACCGGGACCAGGACAGCGGCCCAATGCTGAACGCCGCCGGACGCGCCCTGGACACGCGACCGCCGACGCGTCGGCGCGGGCCTAGAAGCTGAGCAGGCCGATGGCGTGGCCGTCGGAGTCGACCACCGGCCACGTGTCCAGGCCGCGGGCGCGCATGGCGGCGGCCGCGGTGTCGGCGGGCATGTCGGCGGTGGCGAACGGGGCCTGGTCGGGGACGATGTCGCGCACGGGCGTGCACTCGGTGGACCGGGACCGGGTCTGGAACGGTGCGAGGTGCAGTCGGGTCAGGAGCCCGGCGCAGCGGCCGTCGTCGTCGCGGACCAGGAGGTGGTCGGCGCCGGAGCTGTGCAGGATATCGATCGCCATGTCGACCATGACGTCGTCGCTGATCTGCAGCTCGGGGTGTCTCATGAGGTCGCCGACCGTGGCGGTGGTCGCGGGGTGTTCGAGGGTGAGGGTCATGGGCGGACTCCTTGGTGTCGGTTCCGCCGGGGCCGGCGATGGTCGGGGCCTCGGCGGTGGGATGGCCGGCGGGGTCCGCCGGAGCGGGCCGGGACTCGTGTTTCGCGCTGGTGAGTCGTGTGGGCCTGGACCACGGCGGCGGTCCAGGCCCACACCTGCCTACTAGGCGGCGAGGGCGACGCGCCTCGGTGCCCGGCGGCGGCCGGAGGAGCCCTGGTTGTCGCGGCCCGCGGCGGTCGCGCGGGTGTCACCGGCCGCGTGGGCGGGGCGTCCTCGACGGTTGCGGCTGGTGGAGGTGCTGCGGCGGGGGCGTTCGACGACGGGGGCGGCGATCACGGTGGGGATGCCGGTGGGCACGCGGGCGCCGGTGATGCGGGCCAGGTCCTCGTCTCCGGCGCTGACCCTGGTGGTGACGGGGGTGATGGCGGCCGTCGTCATCATGCGGGCCATCTCGCGACGCTGGTTGGGCAGGACGAGGGTGACGACGGTGCCGGACTCGCCGGCCCGGGCGGTGCGTCCGCCCCGGTGGAGGTAGTCCTTGTGGTCGCTCGGCGGGTCGAGGTTGACGACGAGGTCGAGGCCGTCGACGTGGATGCCGCGGGCGGCGACGTTGGTGGCGATCAGGGCCGTGACCTGGCCGGTGCGGAACTGCTCCAGGGTGCGGGTGCGCTGCGGCTGGGACTTGCCGCCGTGCAGGGCGGCGGCCTTCACGCCGTTGGCGAGCAGGTCGTCCACCAGGCGGTCGGCACCGTGCTTGGTGTCGGTGAACATGATCACCCGGCCGTCGCGGGAGGCGATGTGGGCGATCGTGGCGTTCTTGTCGTAGTTCTGCACGTGCAGCACGTGGTGTTCCATGGTGCTGACCGCTCCCGCGGACGGGTCCACCGAGTGGGTGACCGGGTCCTTGAGGAAGCGCCGCACCAGGCGGTCGACGTTGCGGTCCAGGGTGGCGGAGAACAGCATGGTCTGGCCGCCTTCGGCGACCTGCTCCAGGAGCTCGGTGACCTGCGGCAGGAAGCCCATGTCGGCCATCTGGTCGGCCTCGTCGAGGACCGTGATGCCGACTCCGTCCAGCTGGCAGTCGCCGCGCTGGATGAGGTCCTTGAGTCGGCCGGGGGTGGCCACCACGACCTCCGCCCCCTGGTTCAGGGCGTGGGCCTGGCGGCCGATCGACATCCCGCCCACCACGGCCGCCATCCGCAGCCGCACCGCGTGGGCGAACGGGGTGAGGGCGTCGGTGACCTGCTGCGCGAGCTCGCGGGTGGGGACCAGCACCAGGGCCAGCGGGCGGCGCGGCTCGGCGCGCCGGCCGGCGGTGCGGGCCAGCACGGCGAGGCCGAACGCGATGGTCTTGCCGGAGCCGGTCCGGCCCCGTCCGAGGACGTCGCGTCCGGCCAGCGAGTTCGGCAGCGTCGCGGCCTGGATCGGGAACGGCTCGGTGACGCCCTGACGGGTCAGGGTGGAGAGCAGGGCCTTGGGCATGTCCAGTGCGTCGAACGTCTCGACGGCCGGCAGCGCCGGGGTGGTGCTCACCGGCATCGCGAACTCGCCCTGCGGAGAAGAACCCTGGCGGCCGCTACGGCCGCGGGCGGGCCGGTCGCCGTAGAAGGAGCTGCCGCCGGAGCGGGAGGAGGACGAGGAGCGGGAGTTGGCGTTCTGGTACGGGGAGCGGCTGGAGCGGTTCATGTGAGACCTTCCTGGGGCGGCACGTCGCGAGGAAGCTCCGCAGCGCGGGGCGCCGGCAGGAGGCCGCAAGGAACGGGCCGAAGTGTGGAGTGCGGGGCGTGGACGGTGGAACCGTGCGGCACGTCACCTTGAGGTCGGCGCTCGCCGCGGAGGGCGGGAGCGGAGAACCTCGAACCGCGGGGTGTCACGGCAGGGCGGCGATCCGGACGCGGCGCTGTGCGTCTCGCGTGGGGACGGCCGCCGGTGGCGGAGCCAGGGGGCCGGAATCAGCCGGGGAAGCGCGTCGTGGCGCAATGCCGAGGGGCCCGCACCGGGCATCATGTACGCGGTGCGGGCCCCTCGCTACCAGGCGGGTGCCGTGGCAGAAAAACTACAGCGGACGAATGTTCTCGGCCTGCGGGCCCTTCTGGCCCTGCGTGACGTCGAACTCGACCTTCTGGCCCTCGAGCAGCTCACGGAAGCCGTTGGCGTTGATGTTCGAGTAGTGGGCGAAGACGTCGGGGCCGCCACCCTCCTGCTCGATGAAGCCGAAGCCCTTTTCCGCGTTGAACCACTTCACAGTGCCATTAGCCATAAAGAAATCTCCTTCAAGGGGCTGTCCGAAGCGTGCACAGCGCGCGCTTCGAGTCGCCGCGATGAGCACCCACCCGGGGAAGAGCCGGGAAACAAAAAGGCGCCTGCGATACATCAGCAGGCGCACACAAAGTTCATGGGAACCACTACTGCAACTAAGGCGACTCTAGCAGGCCCGGGCCCGTCGCGGGTGGATATTTCACCCCCACTTCTCCGGGAGGCTTCCCCCGGAGCTGTCGGCCGCTGGGCGGCAGGGCCATCAACACACAGGGGGAGCAGCCCGGTTGAGCGCTCACCCCCGCTCCTTCGGCGTCGATCCTCGCCTTACCCGGGGGAGGCGAGTCGCGCGGGTGCGGAGCGCGCCCTGGCCGCGACTGGCCGGTGAAAGCCGCGCACCACGCCCACCGGCGCCATCCGGGGGAGCGCTGGACGGCTTGCGCGAAATTCCTGTCGTAGCTCCGAAATCGAGTGCGCCGAGAAGACCCGCTCCCGCGATTTCCGGCGCATACTGCAGGGAATGACGAAATCTGCAGCAGTCCGCCGTGTCCTGCCCACCAGCCCCTTCAAAGCCCGGATCGAAGCACCGCGCAAGCACTTCGCCGTCGGCGACCGCGTTACCCACGACACGTACGGCCTCGGCCGGGCCATCGGCGTCGAAGGCGACAGCGACATCGCGGTACTCGTCGACTTCGGATCGCGGCGGGAACGCATCACCCAGCCCTACACCGCGATGTTCAAACTCTGACTCAGAGCGCACGCGGCTCTCCACCGAGTGCGCCGCGCGTGGTGCGGACCCCTGCGGGACGCCCCTGGCCCGTCGCCTCAGGCGTGCCGTCCAGGGGACACGCGCCCCGATCGGGTCGAAAGGGGGCCCGACGCTCCGGCCCGGTAGGCTCACCGGCCATGGCCGGAAAAGTATGTGACGAGACATCAATGTCGACGGGCTGTGGGCTGGGCAGGCGATAAACTCCGCGTATGGATGACAAACATCTGTTTGAGTCCGTCTGCGCAGTGCTCTCCCGCCGAGGCTTCGAGCCGGCACCGTCCCAGGCGGCCGGGCTCTTCGCCCGGCAGCGTCCGGGGGTCGGCCTGGTGTTGGGATGGACCCCGGGTCAGGATCTGATCGGACCGACCCTCCACGCCTGCCCGCATCCCGCCGACGCCGCCGTGCGCACCGAGTTCCGCGGCATCCGCGGCGCGTTGATGCTGGCCCTGGCGGAGGTCCTCGGCTCCGCAGGCTTCACCGTCACCGCTCTCGGAGCCGACCTGCTCGTCACCGTCGGCCCACACGATCCGGGCGATGCCCCGACCCTCACGGCCGCACCCAACTGCCCTGCACCACGGCGCAGCCGATCGACACGTCAGTTCGCCGCCGTGTAGCTCCCGGCCATGCAGCAGGCGCACGGCCCGTGGCCGCCATGGCCGCTGCCCCGGCCCGTGGGCGCCGCGGCGGCCGTGTCCTATTCTGGTGGGCATGTCGAACCCTGACGGGCTGCTCGTCGACATCGCCGCGATGGTCGAGTCCGAGCACAGCAATCAGATGTCCCTGACCGTGGTGGTCCCCGGCGCGGTGGTCACCGGCAGGCTCGCGCCGGTGACCCTGTGGTTGGAGCGGGTGGCGGAAGTCCTCCAGACCTCGGAGCACTTGAAACCGTTCGCCGCTCTCTTCGCCCCGCCCGCCGACGGCCCGCCCGCACGGCCCACCCATCTGCATCTCCACCGGGCGAAGATCCTTCAGGGCGACTTCGGGCTCCCCCACGCCGGCGGCATGTACCGCATCGCCATCGAGGACGTCAGCAGCTGGACGGTCGGGGACCTCAGCTACTCCGAGTCCTGAGAGCCCCGGCAGGCCAAGCGGCCGCCCGGCTTAACGCCCTACATCCCCGCAACGAGGAGTCGCTGAGGGTTGAGCGGGGCGTAGTGACCGGTGGTCCGGCTGTCACGCCGTTCCCGGCCGGGGCTGCCGCGCGGCTCGCCGTTCAGCACCGCCTTCATCTCCCGGGCCGCCTCCGCGCGGGTGGCGCACCGCGCAGCCCGGTGTCGGGGCGAACAGGAGAGCGCTCGTCAGTGGCGCCTCCTGGCACCGCTGTCCCTGCACCGGTGCCGGCGCGCCCGGGTTGCCCGCGCGGCTGTGGACCGGCTGGGGGATGCGCCGTGAGGCCGCCGCCGGGAGCGGACGCGCCCCGCTCAGTCCTTGGCTACCTGGTAGATGCCGTAGACGACGCCGGGCACGTGGCCGAGCAACTGCAGGAGGAACGCCCAGAGCACCTTGATGCTCGGGCCGTCCTTGATGAGCACCGCGAGCCACGGCAGGACCAGGCACAGCAGGATGAGCAGAACCTTCACCATGATCGTTCCTCGATTCACGGACAGCGGACCCGACTCCGTCGAGGAGCCGGGTCCGCCAGCGGAGCCGCGGGCGTCGTCCTCGCCCCCTCAAGCCGCCCTGGGCGTGGTGGGCCGGGCGGGATCAGAGCCCGTGGGATCCGTAGTACTTCCCGACCGTGTCGCGGTAGCCGGCGTCTCCCCGGTGGACGTCGGGGTCGTACTCGGGGCCGTCCTTGATCTGTTCCTTGTTGCGGTTGACGTGGATCGTCTCGTTGCCGTGGTCGACGCGGGTGATGGTCCCGGCGGGCAGCATCACGTGCTTGCCGATCAGCCAGGGCTTGCAGTTGACCACGATGTAGGCGGCGCCGACCTCGTCGGTGGCGTCGTCGACCTTGCCGATGTGCCCGTCGCTGGCCTCGACCTTGTAACCGGTCAGGCTGGTACCGGGCGTGTACTGCGATGAGGGGCTGTAGCCCCAGATGCTGCTCATGGCTCTCCTCGTAGGTGTTCGGTTGCCCCACTCCCCCTGGAAAGTGGCCCGCCCGCCCCGCCCGCCCCGCCCGCCCCCGAGGCGCCGTATCGCGCCGCGGGCACCGGGACCGGGCGGGACCGCCTTGTCGCGGTCCGGCCTCAGTGTTTGAACGCGTCCTTGACCTTGGTGCCTGCCTGCTTGAGATTGCCCTTGATCTGGTCGCCGCGGCCCTCTGCTTCGAGGACGCGGTCTCCGGTGGCGCGACCGACGTTCTTTTTCACGCCGCCCTTGACCGCTTCGGCCTTGTGGGCGGCCTTCTTGCCGATGCCCATGACTGACTCCCTTGCGGGTTTGGCTCTGACGGGCGGGTGCGGGCCCTATCGGCGCCCGGTGCCGCGCCCGAGGAGGAGGTGTGGCCGGTGGTGGCCCTTGCCGAGCGCGGCGGGCGCGTCTTCGCCTTCACCTCGGGCCATCGGGTTCAGGCGGGTGCCGGCTGTGTGCTCGCGGGTCCGCTCCTGGATGCGGGCGAGATCGTCGCGTTCCCGGGCGAGCGTGTCGCGCTGCGCAGCGAGGCGGTCCTCGCGGTCCTGCACGGCCGATGCCGCGTCGACTCGGGCGCTGTCGTGCTGATCGACCGCCTCGTCGCGCCGCCTGCTCTCGGCTGCCGGCTCGCGGGAGCGGCGCAGTGCGTGGCGGGCGGTGGCGCCGCGGCGCGCGCCTGCCAGCAGCAGGCCGAGTCCCAGTACGCCCACCGCCCCGACGGCGAGGCCGTAGAGGAACAGCGTGCCGGTCGAGCCGTGCACGTGCTGGCCGAACACCGTGAACGCGTTGGTGAGTGCGTGCCCGCTGCCGGCGTTGCCGACGACCGCGGCCACGGCGATCACGGCAGCGGCGACCAGGAGGAGGAGTCCGAGAACAATGATCATGACGTACTCCGATCGGATCTACGTCGTATGCCTCCAGTCAACTCCCGGACTAGACTGGTGTCCACACCGTAGGCCTACGAAGTTCACGGCCGGCGGTGATCACCGCCAGTGAGAGCAGGTGCCGACATGGCCCCTCCTCGGATCGGCCCGACCGTCCAGAACGGCGATCCGCCCACCAGCCCCAGTCCCAGGCTCAGCCGCGAGCGGATCCTGGCCTGCGCACTGGAGATCGTCGACCGCGAGGGCATCGAACAACTGTCCATGCGCCGCCTCGCGCACGCCCTCGGGCACGACCCGATGAGCCTGTACCGCCACGCCGCGAACAAGGCGGCCCTCCTCGACGGCGTCGCCGAGACCGTCCTCAACGAACTCACCGTCGACCCCACCGACCCCGACTGGGCCGCCCAGCTACGCGCCGTAGCCCGCCGCTACCGCCACCTCGCCCTCGCCCACCCCAACGTCGTGCCGCTCCTGGTCACCCGCCCCCTGGCCACCCCGCTCGCCCTGCGCCCCAAAGGCACCCTGCGCCCCCTGGAAGCCATCCTCACCCTGCTCACCCGCTCCGGCTTCACCGGCGCCGACGCCCTGCACATCTACCGCGCCCTGTTCGGACTCCTCCACGGCCACGTCCTCAACGAACTGCAGGAACTCGTCGACAACCCCGACGAGACCGACGACACGCTGCGCCTGGGCCTGTACCGGCTGCCGATCGGGGAGTTCCCCCTCCTGCGCGGCCTCGCGACCGCTCTGGCCTCCTACGACGGTGCCGCCGAACTCGAACGCGGCCTCGACATCCTCCTCGCGGGCCTGGCCACCGCACCCCCGTAGCGCACGCCAAGGCTCGGCCCGGACACCGACGGCCGCCGACCTGAGGCGAAACACGCGAACCCCGGACCGAAGGCCCGGGAAACGGGGGGCACTGCTCACCACTTCCGCCGCACCGGTGGAAGGCCACACCGGGGGGTACGTACGGAGGTCATCGTGATCGTCCTCGGAGTCATCCTCCTCGTCATCGGATTCGTCACCGGAATCGGCATCCTGTGGACCATCGGCATCATCCTGGCCCTCATCGGCCTCATCCTCTGGGTGATGGGCGCGGTCGGCCACGAGGTCCGCGGCCGCCGCCACTACTGGTAGACCCAGATCCGACCACCGCCCGCGGCGAGGGCGTCCACCGCCGAAGCAGGAAGCGGCCGGCCAACGCAGGCCACCGGAAGGAGAGGCACACGATGGCCTCCATCCCCGTCCCGCCGGACCCCGACATCACCCCCCTACCCCCTGTGCCACCCGAACCTCCCGCACCGCCGAGCCCGGATGGACCGCCCCTGCCCCCGGACCCGCCGAAGCCGCCCGGTTCGCCCGACCCGTCACCCGACCCCCCGGCGCCTCCCGGTCGGCCGGGCGGGCCGAAGCCGGGACCACCGACACATCCGAAGCCGCCGGAACCCGGCCGCCCCCGGCCACAGGAACCACCAGACTGAGCGCCGGAAGCGGTCCCGGCGCCGAAGCCCGCGACCGCCGGCCGGGATTGCGTACAGGCCCCTGCAACAGTCCACGTTGTTCCCGGTCCGGATCGTGTGGGATCCGGAAGAACGCGTGTGTTGTCGGGCAAGCCGAATCCTGTCCCCGGGACGGGCCGGACAGTCCCGGGCGACCGGTGCCGTGCCGGCTTCCGGACTTCACCGGATCGTGAGACACGCGCCCTTCCTGACCGATGGGCCCGCGCACCGAGGCGCCCGCAGCGGTTCACGCTCCCTTGTTGACGGCCTCCCGATTGCGCAGCGGCCACGGATAGCCGGGCGGGTCGGGAAGCCGGAACGAGTATGAGCTGGGCGGTGCGTGGTCCGGTCAGGGGTGGAACAGCACCTTGACGGCCCCGTCCGCTTCTCTTGGAACATCTCGTGGGCGGCGGGGCCTCGGCGAGGGGGAGGTGGTGGGTGGCGAACTGCTCGCCGCCCAGCGGGTCGCCGTCGGTGACCAGGGGGCCGTCCCGGTTCCTCTACGACGGTTGGCCGCCGGTGCCGCCGAGTGGGTGATCGTGCCCGCCGACGGACCCACGGGTCGCTGGTCCGAACGGCGCCCCGCATCGCGGCACCTGCCACGACCGTCGATGCTGGGGAAGGCATCGTGCCCACCCAGCGCCCCGCACAGCGGGCCGGTCGAGGCGTGCAACGCGCTGCGGACCGGGCAGACGGTGGCCGGACGTCCTGCCGTCTCGCTGGGTCGGGCCACCGCTCGGAGCCGACCAGTGGCGCCGGGCACCCGGGTGTGTGCCGCTGAGCCGTCCGCCCGGACCTGGCTGGGCCGGAGTTTTTTTGGAGGACCAATGACCGAGTCCAACCCTGTGCGCAAGCTCGTGGACGCCGTGACGGACGCCGTCTCGGACATGATGGACCACGGCCGGCCGCAAGTGCCGGGCGCGCCCGGCGTGCAGCCGCCGCCGGTGGCGGAGCCCACGCAGCCGCGCGCCCCGTTGCCACCCAAGCCCGACCAGAGCCCGCCCGCCGTCCTGTCGGCGACCGGCCGTAGCGGCGGCGCATCCCAGGACGCGCGGGCGCAGAGCGGCGGCTACCTGACCACCGCCCAGGGCACACACCTGGCCGACAGCGACCACTCCCTGAAAGCCGGCCCGCGCGGACCGGTCCTGTTGCAGGACCACCACCTGCGCGAGAAGATCACGCACTTCGACCACGAGCGGATCCCCGAGCGGGTCGTCCACGCCCGCGGCGCCGCCGCGCACGGTGTGTTCCGCGGCTACGGCACCGCGAGTGCGGTGAGCAGGGCGGCATTCCTCGCGGAGAACGTCGAGACGCCGGTGTTCGTGCGGTTCTCCACCGTGCTGGGTTCGCGGGGCTCGGCGGACACCGTGCGCGACACCCGTGGTTTCGCGACGAAGTTCTACACCGGCGAGGGTGTCTTCGACCTGGTCGGCAACAACATCCCGGTGTTCTTCATCCAGGACGCCATCAAGTTCCCGGACGTCATCCACGCGGGCAAGCCCCACCCCGACCGGGAGATCCCGCAGGCGCAGAGCGCCCACGACACGTTCTGGGACTTCGTCTCGCTGCACACCGAAGCCACCCACCACACCCTGTGGAACATGTCCGACCGGGGCATCCCCCGCTCCTACCGCATGATGGAGGGCTTCGGCGTCCACACCTTCCGCCTGGTCAACGCGGACGGCGCGAGCACGCTGGTGAAGTTCCACTGGAAGCCCAGGCTCGGCGTGCACTCCCTGGTCTGGGAGGAGGCCCAGCTGATCGGCGGCATGGACCCCGACTTCCACCGCCGCGACCTGGCGGACGCCATCGAGGCCGGCGCCTACCCGCAGTGGGAGTTCGGGATCCAGACCTTCCCGGACACACCCGAGCAGACCTTCGAAGGAATCGACCTGCTCGACCCGACCAAGATCGTGCCCGAGGAACTGGCCCCGGTGCGTCCGATCGGCCTGATGACGCTCACCGCCAACCCGACCAACTTCTTCGCCGAGACCGAACAGGTCGCCTTCCACCCCGGCCACCTGGTGCCCGGCATCGACATCACCGACGACCCGCTGCTCTCCGGGCGCCTGTTCTCCTACCTCGACACCCAGATCACCCGTCTCGGCGGCCCGAACTTCGCGCAGATTCCGATCAACCGCACCCACGCCCCCGTCAACGACATGCTCCGCGACGGCTTCCACCAGGATGCCGTGCACAGCGGCGTCGCCCCGTACAAGCCCAACTCCCTCGACGGCGGCTGCCCGTTCTTCGCCGGCGCCGGCGAGCACCCCTTCGTGGAGTACCCGACGCCCGTCACGGCCTCCGCAAAGGTCCGCCAGGCGCCGGCCTCCTTCAGCGACCACTTCACCCAGCCCCGCCTGTTCTGGCTGAGCCTCACCCCCGTCGAGCAGCAGCACGTCATCGCCGCCTACACCTTCGAGCTCTCCAAGGTCTACGAAGCGGCGATCCGGGAACGGGCCCTGGCAGTCCTGGCCAACGTCGACCCGGTCCTGTGCGCTGAGGTCGCCGCCGGGCTCGGCCTTCCGGCCCCCGAAGCCACGGTGGCGCTGGCGCCGGTCGAGCCCAGTGCCGCGCTCTCGCAGCTCGGCACATCCTGGCCGGTCGACGGCCGCGTGGTCGGCATCGTCGTCGACCCTGTCGGCAACACTGACCACGTGCGAGCGGCCCGCGACGCCGTGCGCGGCGCCGGAATGACGGCCCTGATCATCGCCCCCACCGCGGGGCCCCTCGCGGACGGCCTGCCGGTACAGCGCACCTTCGCCGCGGCCCGCTCCGTCGAGTTCGACGCTCTGCTCGTGCTCGGCACGCCCGCGCGGGGAGCCGACGACCACGGGGCACGCGACGCCAAGTCCAGCGGCTCGTCGCCCGTGGACTCCCGGGTCGCGTTGCTCGTCAACGAGGCTTACCGTCACGCCAAGCCGCTCGGCGGCCACCCGGCGGCCCGCGCCGTCTGGGCGGCCGCGGGCATCGATCCGCACGCACCCGGTGTCCTGACAGGCGAGGACCCGGACGAGGTCCTGGCCGGTATCGTCGGCCTCCTCGGGACCCACCGCGCGTGGAACCGCTTCCCACCGGACGCTCTCCTTCCGTGAGAGTCCTGGGAGATCCAGGCTCGCCCGAGTGAGAGCGAACGGCGGGGGCCGAGAGCCGCAGCAGCCCGGCGGACACCGGTGGCGCGGGCGGGATCCGGCGGAGGCACCTGATCGGCCGCCTGCGAGCCCTCAGGTGCGCCGTCAACGGGACTGCCGGAAGGGCCTGCGCTCACAGCAAGGTGCGCAGCACGGTTCCTTGCCAGTCGGTAGCGGCTCCGGACCGGCTTCCCGGTGGACCGATCGAGTGGCCCGCACACGCCCCCAAGCCGCGCGACGACCGCGGGTTCCCCAGCAGGCCGCAGGATCGGGGCTCCCGCAGCCCGCCGTGAGGAGATTCCCGGCCATGCTTGAGCGCACTCGCCGCGACAACGCCACCGACATCACCTTCGTCCTGCCCGCTGACCACCCCGCGGGGGACGTCAGCGTCGTCGGGGACTTCAAACAACTGGCAGCCGGGCATCCACCCGCTCACGAGCCGGGCGGACGGCACGCGCGCGGTGACCGTGGAAATGCCGGCCGAGCAACGCGTCGCCTTCCGCTACCTCGCGCGTGACGGCAACTGGTTCGACGACCAGGAGGCGGACGGCCACGACGGGGCCAACGGCTACCTGCACACCTGACCGACCCCGCACACCAATCATGGGGATGGACACGTCATGACGGACCTCTGGGCTACAGCGCCTCCTCGCAGTACACGCCCGGCACCGACCTGAACGGCTACAAGGTCGAGGCCACCGACGGCACCATCACCCGCGTCGACCACGA
Source organism: Kitasatospora sp. NPDC056446 (assembly GCF_042796115.1). Classification (NCBI taxonomy): domain Bacteria; kingdom Bacillati; phylum Actinomycetota; class Actinomycetes; order Kitasatosporales; family Streptomycetaceae; genus Kitasatospora; species Kitasatospora sp. NPDC056446. Next base: position 24,685 of record NZ_JBHTRF010000060.1, read on the forward strand.
CAACGAGACCATCCACGTGGGCCGCACCAAGGACCAGATCAAGGACGCCCCCCCAGTACGACCCCGACAAGCACAAGAACGACGCTGGCTACCGGACCTCCCTCGGCGGCTACTACGGCAACCTGCCATGCTGACCCGGTAGGTGCGCGCCCGGGCCGGTGGGCGGCCCGGGCCCGTTCCCCGTACGGACGTCACGTCCGGCCGCTGTGCTCCCACCACCCCCCGCCCGGCATCCCGGCCGTCCTGCCCGGCGAGCGTCTCAACGAGGACGTCATCGACTACCTGCGCACCGGGCACGACGCCGGAATGCTCATCCCCGACTCCGCCGACCTGCACAGTGTGCGCGTCGCCGTCCGGGACGACACCGAATGAGCGCCATCCTGCTCGTCACACCGCCTCCTTGCACGGTCAGCCGTCGGCGAGCAGTACGGCGAGGGCGCCATCGACATCGAGGTGGTCAGCCTCCGATCCTGCGGGCACCAGGGCGAACGAGTCGGCGAGGAAGGCCGTCACGGCTTCCTCCGGCGCGCTGAGCACGGCCAGGCCGTCGGAGCCGTGCAGGACGATGAGGACCTCGCCGACCGATCCGGGCCTGACCTGGACGTCTCCGATGCCGGCCGGGGCGTGGCGGCCCTCGTTCAGCAGGTCACGGCCGAAGTACCAACAGGGCCCGCCATCGCCCGCGCAGCCGTAGGAGGCGAGAGGGAACGCCAGGCACGCAGCGTGAGGAAGCGCGGCGTCGAACCTCAGTTCCGCGTCGACCGGGACATCGGGCAGCGGGCCCTCGGGGAACGTGACGGGCATAGGGCGGACAGCGGACTTCTGCATCCGATCACCAATTCCAATCTGCGCCGCTCTCGGACCTGCCGGCGCATGCGACCGCGCCTACCCCGCCACTCAGGCACCAGACAGCAGGCCTGACGTCTGCACAACTCCTTCGCGGTTGAGGCACCCGGGCCTCATGGAAGTGCGGCCCACCACCGCCGCGCGGATCGCATCCGAGGGTGCCGAGTGGCATGCTCGGGATGATTGCCACCCGCGTACGGAGGGATCGTGCTGATGCTTGTGCCGCCCACGCCGGAGCTGCGTCCGGGCGGCCCGCGGTGAGGGGCTGGGTGATCGGGGCCGTCAGCGGACCAGGCGAGTGGGACCGGCTGCTGGTCATGCTCGTCGACGGCCGGCGGCTGGTGACCGCAGAGCTTTCCGAACAGGAGCGGGCAGAGCTCGGCGCGCCGGTCGCCGGCAGGCTTCGGCAGCCTCACCCCGGAGCACGGTCGGTGGTGCGCTGGCTGCGCCCGGTCCTGGCTGTCGTCGTCGAGCTGGAAGCCGGTCGGGTGCGCCGGATCGCCGTGCCCGCGGAGGGTGACTGAGCGCCGAGGGCCGGTCTGCCGGCGTGCCCAGTCCTGCCGCTGCCGATCGAGGAGCGAGCCGGCACGTCACGGCCAGGGGGTGAGCCGGGGGGATGCGCCAGGGACGCGAACGGGGCCGCACCGACGGGTCCGATCGGATGAAACCGGGGAGCTCGCTGTGAGGGGAGCCATGACCGGGGCAGACGCGGGACATGGTGAGAATCGGATACACGATGATGACCGAGCAGCGCGGCCCGCGTGACCTGGTCGCGGACGTGGTACGCGCCGAGGGCGCCGGGTTCGACTTCTCGGTGATCTCGGACCACTCGTTCCCCTGGCTGGACGAGCAGGGCCACGCCCCGTACGCGTGGGCGGTGCTCGGCGCCGCAGCGCAGGCCACTTCCCGGATCCCGCTGATGACCTACGTGACCTGCCCGACGTTCCGCTACCACCCCGTGGTGGTCGCGCAGAAAGCCGCCACGCTCCAGCTCCTGTCCGAGGGCCGGTTCAGACTCGGCCTGGGCAGCGGCGAGAACCTCAACGAGCACGTGGTCGGCCACGGCTGGCCCGCGGTGGCGGTGCGCCAGGCGATGCTCGCCGAGGCCGTGCAGGTCATCCGGGCCCTGTTCGACGGCGGGTACGTCACCCGCCACGGCCGCTACTTCGACGTCGAGGGCGCCCGGCTGTGGGACCTTCCCGACCGGCCGCCACCGATCGGCATCGCCGTCTCGGGGCCGCACTCGTGTGAACTGGCGGGCCGGCTGGCCGATCTGATGATCGCCGTGGAGCCCGACCCGGCCCTGGTCGCGGGCTTCGCGGAGCACGGCGGGGCCGGGAAACCGGCGGTGGGCCAGCTGCCGGTGTGCTGGGATCCCGACCGGGACACGGCCGCGCGGCGGGCCCACGAGCAGTTCCGCTGGTTCGGCGGCGGCTGGAAGGTCAACGCCGAACTGCCCGGGACCGCAGGCTTCGCCGCCGCGAGCCGCTTCATCCGCCCCGACGATGTCGCCGAGGCCATCCCCTGCGGCCACCGGGTCGAGGACTTCGTCGAAGCGGTACGGCCGTTCGCCGACGCCGGCTTCGGCGAGGTCGCCCTCGTCCAGGTCGGCGGCGCCAGCCAGCCCGCGTTCCTCGACTGGGCCGAGGACACCCTCCTGCCGGCGCTGCGCGCGGCATTCCGAGCCTGACCCGGCCTGGCGCACCGCCACGGTCGGCCTGCCACGGCCGCGCCGGGAGCCGGTCCCCAGGGCCACCGCCCCGGAGGTTGACCCGATCGCAGGTCATCCCGCAAGCGGGGCGGCTGCCCGGGCCTCCCGCCCGGCGGGTGGGCGCGAGTCGTCGTAAGTTGCGGACATGACCAGTGACGAGACGACGATCCCCGCCGTGGGGGTGCGCCCGCTGGACGAGGTGTTCGACGCGATCGAGACCGCCAATCGGCGTCCCCCGCCCTGGACCGGGTTCGACCACGGAGTCCTGGGCGCCTACCGATGGGCCGCCGGAGCCCAGACCGCCGCGCCGGTCACCGCCGCCGCCGCGCTCGGTGCCGCCGGACCCTGCCGGGCACAGCTGCTGGCCGAATGCCAAGCCGCCGCCGTCCGCCTCCGCGACGCCCTGGAAGAACGCACGGACGCGACGTACGCCCTGGGCGCCTACCAGGCACTGGCCTGGCTGTGCGGCCACCACGACGACCGTCCCTGACCGCTGTCGCTTCCGGAAAGGTGCCGACATCGTGCCCGGTTCCAACAGACCACTCCGTTGGAGGAGCCCTCGCTCCCGACCTGCTCTTCCGGGGGACTTGGGGTCCGACGGCGTGGAGGACGCCAGCAGGCGGTTCCTGCTCTACGGGGTCCTGCCGCTGTGGTTCGCCCCGGCCGTCGCGGACTGGGCCGCGCACCGGCGCTCCAGGATCGAGGACACCAGCGGCCTGCGCGAGTCCCTCGTCCACGCCCTGATGATGGCCGAGGCCGGAGGCCCGGTCGTCCTGGGCCCGACCGCCGAGATCAACCCGCTGGTCCTGACCGCCATGACGGGCGCGGCCGTGGTCCACGGCGCGACCGCACTGTGGGACGTCGCCCTGGCCACCGGCGAGCGGGAGATCACCCCGATCGAGCAGCACATCCACAGCTTCCTCGAAGTCCTCCCGCTCACCGCCGTGGCCTTCACCGCCTGCCTGCACTGGGACCAGGTTTGCTCCCTCCTGCGCGGCGGCGACTCCCGCCGCAGCTGGCGCCTGCACCCCAAGGCTCGCCCGCTGCCCGCCGGCTACCTGGCCGGCTTCGCCGCCGCCGTCACCGTCTTCATCGCCCTGCCCTACGGCGAGGAACTCTGGCGCTGCGCACGCGCCCAGAGCCGCCGCGGCACGAACCGCCCGTAATCCGGGGAGGATCCGCTGACGACGGACAACGGCGCGCCGGGCCGGGACGAGACCCCCGAGGAGCGGGCCGACCGCCTGTGGACCGACATGCTCCAGGAAGTGCGCGTGTGCCAGACCGGCGCGCAGATCCTCTTCGGCTTCCTCATCGGCGTCGCCTTCACCCCCCGCTTCGCCGCCCTGCCCGCATTCGACAAGAACCTCTACACCGCCACCGTCGTCCTCGGCGCCCTCGCCACCGGCGCCCTCGTCGCCCCCGTGGCCTTCCACCGCCTCCTCGCCGGCCACGACATGAAACCCGAACTCATCCACGTCGCCGGCCACCTCATCGCCACCGGACTCCTCACCCTCGCCCTGACGATCGCCGCCGCCCTGCTCCTCCTGCTGCGCACCGCGACCGGCAGCCCGGCCGCCGCATGGATCATCAGCGCCGCCGTCCTGGCGTGGTTCACCACCACCTGGCTGGTCCTGCCCCAGGTCGTGCTGCGGCGCACCGCCGCACGCCAAGCGGCCGCATACGACGCTGGGAGCACCGGCGGTGGCGGGCCCCGTGATGACAGTCACTGAACGGCCGGCCCGGGAAGCGGCAGCGCCGCACCGCATGCCTGGTTCCTAGGGGAGAGGGGTGCCGCCGGTGGCGTTGAGGATCTCGCCTGTGATGTAGGAGGCTCCGGTCGAGGCGAGGAACACGTAGGCGGGGGCCATTTCGGCGGGCTGGGCGGCGCGGCCGAGCGGGGACTGCTCGCCGAAGTGCGCGACCTTCTCCTCGTCCATGGTCGCGGGGATCAGCGGTGTCCACACGGGCCCGGGGGCGACCGCGTTGACCCTGATCCCCTCGGGCGCCAGTTGCAGGGCGAGACCCTGGGTGAACGCGACGATCGCCGCCTTGGTCATCGCGTAGTCCAGCAGGTGCGGGCTGGGCTTGTACGCCTGCACCGACGCTGTGTTGATCACCGACGCCCCCGGGCGTAGATGGGGCAGGGCGGCCCTGGTGAGCCAGAACATCCCGTAGAGGTTGGTACGGATGACCCGGTCGAACTGGCCGGTGCTGATCGCTGTGAGCCCGTCGGGCTGCGACATCTGGTAGGCGGCGTTGTTCACCAGGATGTCGAGCCCGCCGAGCCCTGTGATGCACCGCCCGGGCAGGCTGGCGCAGAACTCCTCGTCACGCAGGTCCCCCGCAACGGACAGGGCGCGCCGGCCGGCCTGCTCGACCAGGCCGACGGTCGTGTCGGCGTCGCCCTGTTCCTCGGGCAGGTGGCAGAACGCAACGTCGGCGCCCTCACGGGCGAACGCCAGGGCGACGGCCCGCCCGATCCCGGAGTCCGCGCCGGTGATCAGAGCCACCCGCCCTGTCAGGCGCCCCGAGCCCTGGTAGGACGTCTCGCCGTGGTCCGGTTCGGGCCGCATCCGCTCCCCACTGCCGGGGTGCGGTTGGTTCTGTTCGGGCAGCGGCGGGCGCGGGTACTGCTCGGCAGGGTTCGGCGGTGCGTCCTGGTCGCTCATCACCACCACTTTCTCCACAACGGTCGACGCGTCTCACAGCAGCGGCTCGTCGGTTCCCGCTGCGCCAACCGAGTCTGCCCGCCCAGGGCACATCGCCGTGGTGCACACCGCAGCACCCAGGACTCCGTTCACCCGGCCGGTGGAGAGCGGTCGGCGCCGTCTACGCTCGGCCGGCCCCGGGCACCCCGCCCGGTCTGCCCGGGCCGCACCGTGATCGGCCCGGCCCGAGGGCCCGGGGTCTCGCCGGTACGGGGCTGGGTCAGGACTTGCCGCGGCCGGTGACGAAGTCCCGGGCCCGGTCGACCAGCCCGATGTCCGGGGCGAGCAGCTTGCCGGCCCCGGGGGTGTCGGGTGCGGCAGGGTGCGGGCGCGTCGGGGCCATGGACTTGGCCCGGCGGATCTTGCCCCCGAGGTCGTCGAGCTGCTCGGCGGTACAGGCCCGGCGCAGCATCGGGAACAGGTTGTTCTCCTCGTCCTGGACATGGGCGGCGACCTCGTCCATGAGCAACTGCAGCAGGGGGCTCATCCGCGGGTCGTCGGTCCTCGTGTTCTCCAGTCTCTTGAGGATCTCCTCGACCCGGCCGTGGCCGGCGATCTCCTTGTCCGCGAGGCGATCGCCGCCCTGGATGTGCTCGCGCACCGCCGGGTAGAGGTACTGCTCCTCGGCCACCGTGTGGCGAACCAGCTCGATGGTGACCTCGTCCACCACGTCGCGCAGCTGCCGGCCGCCGCCGGTCATCGCCTGGATCCGGGCGAACATCTCCTCCACCTCCCGGTGGTCGGCCATCAGCTCGTCGATCCCGTTTCCGCCGTGCCCCATGTCGCCTCCTGATCTCTGGGGACGGGCTCCTCCCGTCCCCGTCGGAAGGGGTTGCCGCAGACCGGCGCATTGTTCGGCGCCGCAGCGGCCTGTCACCTGATCGGGTAGCACCCGGCCCCGGGCGCCGGGAACCCCTCGCTCCGGAGCATCCGTCGTCAGGAGGTGGTACGTGCCGCGCGAGTGGGATGGCACAAGACGGGTAGGCGCTCGGACACAGCGCCTCCGCCCCCGTCCGGGCACGTCCTGGGGCACCGAGGCATCTCGGAAAGGAACCTCCCATGCTCGCTCTTGTCCTTGTCCTGCTGCTCGCGCTGATCCTCGGTGGTCTGGGGTTCGCCGTCCACGTGCTGTGGTGGGTCGCGCTGGTGGTCCTGGCGTTGTGGCTGCTCGGCTTTGTCTTCCGTGGGGCAGCGGAGGGCGGACGCAGCCGCTGGTACAGGTGGTAGCCGTACTCGATTCAGCGGCCGGTCCGCTTGGCCTGGCCCGGGGAACGGGAGGCCGAAGGTGAGCGTGTTCCTGGCGCTGACGGTGATCGCCTTCGTGCCGGGCCTGGTGGGGGTTGTCGTCCACGGAGTGCTGTACCTGCTGTTCATCGGGATCCCGATGTTCGTGGTCGGCCTGTGTCGCCTGGCGTTCATCGCCTCCCGTAGGCGCCCCGCCCGCTGGCCCCCGCAGAGCGGGCCCGGCCGGACCGGAGCGGTCGGCGCCCGTCTGCCGCATCCGGGAGGCCTGCGAACGACCCGCGTCCTAGGTTCGGGGTAGACGATGACGCACACCCCCAGAGGAGGAACCATGCCTGCGGGTTCGAGCAAGAAGCGTGAACGCCAGTACGAGCACATCAAGGACAGTGCGCTGGAGCGCGGGCAGAGCCAGAAGCGGGCCAAGGAGATCGCGGCCCGGACCGTGAACAAGGAGAGGGCCCGCCACGGCGAGTCGAAGACCGCCAGCCGCTCCTCCACCCACGACATGTCCTCCTCCCGGCGAGGCGGACTGCACTCGCACTCCGGCTCCCAGGGGCCGACGAAGGAGCAGCTGTACAACGAGGCCAGGCAGCGCAACATCCACGGCCGCTCGAAGATGAACAAGAAGGAACTCGCCAGCGCGCTCGGCCACTGAACCGTGCCCCGGCACGACGGCCGGCGCGAGGCCGCCGGCGCACCGAATCCGCCACCGTCACGGAAGGACGACGAGATGAGCACGGACGACACGGGCACCCGCAAGCACGACGACTCGCACGAAGACGACACGGTACGGGAGCGGTCCGCGGAGGAGCGCAGCATCACGGCGCCCACCCCCAAGGACGTGCGGGCCAAGGCCGACGACGTCCACGAGGACGATGACGACGCCGGAAGGGAGGACGAGCCGCCCGCAGCCGATACCCAGGCGCCCTGACCGGCCTGACCGGCGACACCCTCGCAGGCCGAACGCTTCGACGTAGATGACGGATTGAGGTTGTGATGGACGCGATCGTGCTGCTCAAGGACGACCACAAGACGGTGGAGAAGCTGTTCAAGGCCTTCGAGAAGGCCGGCGACGGCGCCCACGCCGAAAAGCGCCGCATCGCCGACCAGGTGATCGAGGAGCTGACTGTTCATGCCGTGATCGAGGAGACGGTGTTCTACCCCGCGGCCCGCGAGGCCGCCCCGGACACCAGCGACCACGTGCTGGAGAGCGTCGAGGAACACCATGTGGTGGTGTGGATGCTCTCCGAACTCGCAGACCTGGACCCGAAGGACGAGCGGTTCGACGCCAAGATGACCGTGCTGATGGAGAACGTGCGCCACCACGTCGAGGAGGAGGAGAAGGACTGGTTTCCCCAGGTGCGCAAGGCCATGGGACGCAACCGCCTGGTGGCTCTCGGCGAACAACTCGAAGAGGCCAAGAAGACCGCCACCCGCGACCCGCTCAAGGTCCCCAGCGCCACCGAGTAAGGGGTCGCTCTGGCCTGGGGGCGATGGAAGGAACCGTAGCGATGGACCGGATCACCGCCCCGTGGGGCGCCAGGACCCCGTACGCACCTGGCACCCCGTGGCCCGTGCTGGTCCGACCTCCAGCTCGCAGACGGCCTCAGCGAGGCGGACGTGCAGCGGTGGGTGCCCTCCGCGTCGCTGCTCCACTCCAACGGCGATGCCATGGACATCGCGGTGCGCGAGGGCCGGATCGTCGGCGTCCGCGGACGGCCCGGCGACCGGGTCAACCGCGGCCGACTGGACGTCAAGGACCTGTTCGGCTGGCAGGCCAACGCCTCGCCCGACCGCCTGACGGCGCCGCGGATCCGCCGTGGCGGCCGGCTGGTGGATACCGACTGGGACACGGCCCTGGACACCGTCGCCGCGCGCTGCCGCTCCGTGCTCGACGAGCGCGGGCCGGGCGGGGTCGGGTTCTACACCTCGGGGCAGTTGTTCCTGGAGGAGTACTACACGCTCACCGTGCTGGCCCGGGCCGGGATCGGCACCAACCACCTGGACGGGAACACCCGGTTGTGCACCGCCACCGCGGGCGAGGCGCTCAAGGAGTCGTTCGGCTGCGACGGCCAGCCCGGCAGCTACGAGGACATCGACCACGCCCAGGTGATCGCCCTGTGGGGCCACAACGTCGCCGAGTGCCAGCCGGTGCTGTGGATGCGCATCCTCGATCGCCTCCACGGCGCGGACCCGCCGGCCCTGCTCGTCCTGGACCCCGCCCCACACCGACCGCTCGCGAAGCCACGGTCCACCTGGCGCCGCGCCCGGGCACCAACCTCGCCCTCCTCAACGCGCTGCTGCGCGAGATCATCGCCACCGGCCGCGTCGACCACGCCTACGTCCAGGCCCACACGGTCGGCTACCGGGACCTCGCCGTGCGCGTGGCCCCCTGCACACCCGAGTGGGCGGCCGACATCTGCGGTCTGCGTGTCGGCGAGATCTGCCGCGCCGCCGAACTGGTCGCGGGCACCGATCGACTCGTGGAGTCGGACTGCCCCGTCGGCTGGTCAGCCGGTCTGGGGCTGCTGCGGCTCGTCGACGGCCTCCCGCTCATCGTCGGGACGGCTGGTGCCCTCCTCATCCTGCCGGACGCGCTTGATGTGTTCGGTGTTCTTCTCGTCGACCTCATCCTTGAGGTGCGACAGATCCTTGGACTTCCGGTGGGCTTGCTCACGGTCGAACTCGGTCAACGGACGTGCCTTCCTGTTCCGCCGACGGATTGCCGGGGCGCGGGCGTCGGCCAGGCCAGGTGCCGGTCAGTCGGCGGGTGCCGACAGCGCCATGGTCGACCACGGCCGTGACGAGGTACGGCCTATCGCCTTTGGGAGACGGGGTGCCTGTCAGATGGCGAGGAGGTCGGTGAGGTCGTAGGCGTGTTCCTCCTCCTCTTCGAGGATGGATTCGATGAGGCGCCGGGTGGTGGGGTCGTGGTCGCCGAGCCAGCGGGCGATCTCCTGGTAGGTGGAGATCACGATCCGCTCGGCCAGCAGGTTGTGCTCCAGCATCGCCTTGAGGTCCTTCTCGTGCGGCGCGGTGTGGGCGCGCTGGGCGAGGGTGGCGGGGTCGAAGTCCGGTTCACCGCCGAGCTGGGCGATCCTTTCGGCGGCCCGCAGGGCGTGCTGCATCTCCGCGGCGGCGTGTTCGGTGAACTCCGCCGCCACCTGTGCGCGGTCGATGCCCGTGGCGGAGATGGCGTGCCGGGTGTAGCGCAGCCAGCACACGATCTCGGTGGCGACCACGTCGTTCAGGACCGCGATCACCTTCTCGGCGTCGAGGCCGTAGGTACTGGTCACCGCTCCCTGCGCCATCTTCTGGCGGGCTTCGTCCCGGATCCGGCTGACGTCGATGACCAAGTCGTCGCCTGCCACGGTGTGCTCCCAGAGGTGGGGGTAGGACGGTCCTGGCAGGCGTTCCCGGTGACGTTCGAAGAGATTCCAGCCGGTGCCTGGTGCCACCGGTTCGCAGTAGAACGCTGCGGTGGTGCGGCAGGGCGCTCAGCCGGCGTCGGGCAGGCGAGCCTGGAGGTTGCCGTCCTGATCCGTCCGGGTGGTGAACCGGGGCTGCGGTGCGGTGGCCGGGCCGCCCACGTTCCAGCCGTCCGTCAGGCGGAAGACACTGCCGTGCCAGGGGCAGGTCACGCAGCCGTCGGCGACCTCGCCCTGCGAGAGCGGGCCGGAGAAGTGGCTGCACCGGTCGGCCAGGACGTGGAACACGTCCTCGGCCTCCCGCACGACGAGCACCGGCACCTCGCCGATCATCCGCCGTGCCGCGGCTCCGGCGGTGAAGTCCCGGGCGAGTCCGAGGGTGTGCCAGCCGGGCTCCACCAGGTGGGCGACGGGCTCGGCCTTGTTGGCGCCGGCGGCCTGCCGGTGGGCGAGGTGACCGCCGATCGCGGCCCCGGTGCCGACCGCGGCCAGTCCGGCGAAGCCGAGTGCGCGCCCCAGCAGGTTGCGGCGGCGTGAGCGTGCGGCCCACGACGCGCCGTACAGGCCCACCGCGGCGGCCATCGACGCGGCGTGCACCAGGCCGGTGCGCATCTGCTGCTCGTGCTGCTCGGCCCAGTCGACCCAGCCCGTCCAGGCCGCCGGGACGGCGGTGACGACACCGACCGCGACCAGGAGACGGGCAGCGCGCTCCGAGCCCGGTACGACGTCGAGGACGGCCGCGGACAGCCACGCGCCGACCGGCACCTGGACGAGGGCCGGGTGCAGCGGGTGCCCCAGGGGGCGGCCGTGCAGCACATCGCGCAGTCGCCCCAGCGGCAGGCCCTGGACGGCGCGCTTGAGCGGCTCGGTGATCGTGTCGAGTTCCTCGGAGCCGCCCACGGCGTCAAGTACCTTCAACGCCCGGATGCCGATGCCGTCGCCGCCGTCCGGCCGGCCTGCGGCGGTGATACGTGCCAGGAGGGTTCCCATGGCAGCTACGCTGCCCGCCGGCCCTCAGCGGCGCGGCCCGGACTGGGCCGAACGGCGGACCCCGGTGCGGTCAGGTGCGCCGGCCCGGGCCGGGCTCCGCGGTCAGGGCGTCGAGGTCACGCAGGAAGTCACCGAATCCGCCGCGGGCGCGCGGATCGCACCGCGCGGAGGTGGTCACGGGGCTGCCGGTGGTGCGTTTGACGCGGTAGCCGCCGGCTTCCAGGGCGGCGACCAGCGTCCTGTCCTCGCCGACGGGAAGCGGCGCGAAGCCGCCGGCCGCACGGTAGGCGTCGGCCCGCACTGCCAGGTTCGCGCCGTGGACGTGCCGGTGCCCACCGGCGGGCGGATCCTGCCGGTAGTGCCGCAGGAAGGCCGTGGCGGCGCCTTCCGGATGAACGGTCCAGTCCACGACCCGAACCGTTCCCACAACGGCGTGCCAGCCGCACGCCGCGAAGGCCAGCTGGTGGGCGAGCCAGTCGGCCGGCACGCGGGAGTCCGCGTCGGTGTGGGCCAGCCACACGCCGTCCGGGCTGAGGCCCGGCCGGGCAGCGAGGGTGACGTCCAGGGCGCGGCGGCTGCCGGCGGCGCGTGCCAGTCCGACGTTGCCCGCGGCCAGTTCCAGCAGCTCGGCGCCGTGGCGGCGGGCGACGGCCGCGGTGGCGTCCCGGCAGGCGTCGGCCACCACGACGACCCGGCTCGGAAGATCCCGCACACGCGGATGCCGGACGGCGCGGTGCAACGAGGTCAGACAGTCGGGGAGCAGTTCCTCCTCGTCGCGGGCCGGCACGACCACCGCCAGGGCCCGGATCACGCCAGTCCCTCGGCTGCGGCAACCGACAGCCGTGCCGCCGTGGTGCCGGGCTGTTCGGGGCGGGTGAACACGTCCAGGAGGAAGTCCGGCTCGCTGTGCGTGGCGATCCGCACCAGGGACGGATGGCCGCCGGCCTGCCGGTGGACGGCTTCGGCGCTGCGGGCATGGTCGGCTACCGGGTGGCGCCAGTGGACGAGCTCCAGGGTCCCTCCCGGCTCCAGCGACCGCACCGTGCGCTCCAGCAGGTCGGCGCCATCCGCGGCGGTGAAGTAGTACAGCAGCTCCGACAGGACGATGAGGTCGAAGCTCTCCTCGGGCCAGTCTTCGGGCAGCTGGCGGCGTTCGACCCGCACGTGGGGCAGGTGCGCGAGGCGGGAGCGGGCCTGGGCGAGGGCGCGTTCCTCCCGGTCGCAGGACAGCAGGTTGCGGCAGCGGCCGGCGAGCAACGCGGACAGCACGCCGACCGAGCAGCCCGGCTCGAAGGCGCTGCGGTAGGCGGGCTTGGGCAGGGCGGCCACGGTGAGGGCGTACTTACGCTCCTCGTACCAGCGGTCGGCGAGCCGCCATGGATCGTCGCAGTCGGCGTACATGCGGGTGAAGTAGTCATCCGGCGTGCCCGCCGCCCCGCCCGCAGCGTCATGGGGTGGAGGCACGGTCACTGCCAGATCACCTCGAAGTCGCGGCGGAAGTGGGCGAGTTCTGACGGCGGCAGGATCGCCGCGTCCCCGGGCCCGGTGCCGAGCGGCTCGGTCTGGCTGCGGAAGCACTCCAGTGCCGCCTGCTTGCGGGCCCGGGCGATGGGGGACAGCGGTATGCGGGCCGCCCGGTGCCAGGGCAGCCGCCCGTCCCCGGGCACGGCCCAGTGCCAGGCCCACACCGGGTACTCCCACACCGCGACGCCCCGCACTGTGCCCGCTGCCCGGGCGGCGCGGCCCGCCGCCTCGTGGTCCGGGTGCAGATCGTCACTGAACGGCGCCACGCACAGGTCGCAGTCCCGCAGCAGCCCGGCCAGCTGGGTAGTCAGCTGCTGCTCGTGCCTGGCGACCCGGCCGTCCGGGACACCCAGCGCCACGCTCTGCACGTCGGCGCCCAGTCGGCGCAGCGCCTGGCGCAGTTCGCGGGTGCGGATGGCTGCCAGGCTGCCGGCCGTAGGGCTGCGGCTGTGCGGATGGGAGGCCTCGCCGTCGGTGACGGACACCAGCCGCACCCGCACACCGGCCGCCACCAGGGAAGCGATCGTGCCGCCGAAGCCCAGGACCTCGTCATCGGGATGCGCCGCCACCACCACGACGCGCGGCGGGCGACCCCGCACGGCCGGCAGACAGGCGAGCGGATCGATGGCGGGAAGAGCCCGAAGCCCGGGCCAGGCCTGCCACTCGCGTTCGCGGGTACCGGCCGCCTGGATCAAGTCGGCCGGCGCCGCCTTCACAGCGCGGCAGCCCGGGAGCTGGGCCCGGCGGCGCCTCACATGTCCTCCCAGTCCACACGGGCGGCGCAGACGGCTTTGCCGAGGGCGGCGAGGTCGCGCTCCGCGTGGTGCTGGCGCAGATAGACGGTCAGGTCCGCGACGGCGCGCGCATGGGCGCAATCGTGGCCCAGCGGAGCAGCGCCGAGCGCCCGGCCGACCCGGGCCAGGACATCACCGGCGGCGCTCTCGACGGCGGCACGCACCCGCATCGTGTGCAGACGCGCCGTGCCGTCCTTGTCGAGCGGGTCGGCGTCGACGCCGGCGGCGGCACGGTCCAGCAGGGCCCCGACCGTGGCAAGGCGGGCGTCGACGGCGCCGAGGTGCGCCAGCGCGTGCGGGTCCAGGTCCCACTTTCGTGCGGCGGACAGCAGCGTGCGGGCAACGGCGCGGGCGCCGCCGTACCAGCATGCGGCGACGCCGATGCCCCCGTGTTGGAACCCGGGACGCTCCAGGTAGGCGCCCGGCTCCCCGACCGGCACGGCCCGGACACCGTCGAGGTTGACGTCCAGGGTGTCGCTTCCCGCCATGCCCGGGCCGGGCCAGGAGCCCGGCAGCGGTTCGACACCGGGCTGTGCGACCTCGACGGCGAACAGCCACCGCAGCTCACCCTCGCGGGCGGTGACGAGCGCGTGCGTACACACCCGTGCGCCCGAGCAGAACGGCTTCACCCCGACCAGCCGCCAGCCGCCCGCCACCCGGTGCGCCTCCAGCGTGTAGCCGGGCGGCTCGGCCGCCCATACCCCCCACCGCGCCCCGTCACCGCCCGCCGGCAGGCCTTCCACGCCCAGCGCGTCGAGTTCGGCGAGGATCGCTACGGCATCGGCGTGCCCCTCGGCGAGCCGGGCCAGGGACAGGTCCCACTGCGCCCACCGGGTCAGCGCCTCCCACCGGGCGCGGGTCCTGCCGCCGCCGGGCAGCGGAAGATCGAGCTCCCCGCAGGCCGCCATCCGTGTGAACTCCTGGGCGACGCAGCGGCGGTGCGACGCAGCGCAGCAGTGGTCCGGGAGTTCGCCGCTGCCGCTCAAGGTGTCGACCTGACCGGTACCGCCGCTCATCAGCCGTCCGTCCTGCGGGGATGACGTCGGCGGGGCACCCGCGCAGGCAACGGCGGCAGGGTCGACGGTCGAAAGGACAGGCCAGCGGTCACGGAGTGCTCCTCGCATCGAACCGGGCGCGTACACAGCAGGCTCCCGGCGTCGCTTCCGACTCTGCACCGCGCACCCACCGCCCGCACGCGCGACGCCACAGTCACCCCGCTCACACCGCCCCGCGCCGAACCACTGCCTCCTTGCCGGACAGTTCACAGGGGTGGTTTCGAGTCGGTGTCCCTGTCGGAAGTGGTGCCATCACCGGTGAGAATCCCGGTGCTGATCGCCTGGTGCCAGCCGTTCAGTGTGCGCGCCTGATCCACCGCACGCCGGATGAGCCGGTCCAGGTCCGCCGGATCCAGTCGCGGGTCCGTGTCGGCGATGGACCGTAGCGCCCGCCACAGCGCGGTCTTGCCTTCGACGCCGGTGCGCATCGCTTCCAGTTCGATCAGATCACTGAGTGGGGAGCGGCGCGCCAGCGTCCCGTTGGGCTTGAGGCGGCTGACCCGTTCCCCCGCGAGGCCGAGCCAGGTGCGGTAGTGGCGCACGGGCACCGCGAGACTGTTCATGATCCGCACGAGGTCGTCGCGGTCCTCCTCCACATCGCGGGCCAAGCGGTGCAGGTCGGTAGCACGCCGGCTGTCCGGGTGGGTGTCGGCCATGCGCCGGGCGAGTGCGGCGCCGCCGAACGCACCGGTCAGATGGTCGTTCAGGTAGATACTCAAGGGCTCCGTCAGAAGCTGGGGAGACATCGCTGCCCTCCTCGGACAGGCCGATCGGGAACGCCGCGCGCCCAAGCGGGCAGACCGGCAGCGGCGGCATAGAGGCGCCCTTCCATGGTGCTCCGCCCCGCGGGCGGCCGCTTGCCCGGCACCGGTACCCCGCGACGCCGAGCGGCCACGAGCCGCTGAGAAACCCACGCTCAAGCCGCCCGGGAGGCAGCCGACGGCCGGCGCACATAGGTTGCCCGCATGACGACAGAGGAGGCGACGATCCCCGCGGTGGGGGCGCGTGGCCTGGACGAGGTACTCGAAGTGACCAAGGCAGCCAACCGGCACCCCCCGCCGCACACCGATTTCGAGCACGGCGTCCTGGCGTCCTACCAATGGGCCACCGGTGCCCAGCCCGAAGCCCCCGTGACCGCTTCCGCGCCGCCCGTGACCGGGAGGCCCTGCCGTGAGCAGCTGTTCGCCGAATGCCGCAGTGCAGCCGTCAAACTGCGCGCCGCCCTGAACGACGACGCCGACGTCGGCTACGTCCTCGGCGCCTACACGGCACTGGCCTGGCTCTGCGGCCACCACGACGACCATCCGTGACCCGGCAGGGTCCTGCGGCGACCCGCCCCGTGGCACCCGTCGAGAAGACGACCGGCTGGGACGCGGTCGGCAGCGCACACCACTCACGTGGGGCCGGCGCACCCAGGCAGGCAGAGGACGCAATGCGCTGCTTCCCAGGGACGGCAGATCGGTTTCACCAAACGCGGCCGTGGCCCCCGGATCCGCGGGAAGGAGCAGAGGCGTGGGTCAATTCGATGCGTTCAGCGCCCTGTTGGACTATCCGGTCTATATCGTCAGCGCGGCGGTCGGCGATGAGCGAGCAGGGTGCCTGGTCGGCTTCGCCGGCCAGAACTCGCTCCACCCGCCGCGCTTCACCGTGTGGATCTCCAAGGCGAACCGCACCTACACCGTCGCGTCCCGCTCGCGGGTGCTGGTGGTCCACCTGCTCCCGGCACACCGCCACGACCTCGCCGAGCTCTTCGGCGCCCGCACGGGTGACCACGTCGACAAGTTCGCGGCCACCGCGTGGGTGCCCGGGCCGGGCGGAGTCCCGGTCCTGACCGGCGCCATGGCCTGGTTCGCCGGCCACGTCCTCGACCGGGCCGACTGGGGCGACCACGTGGGCTTCCTCCTCGCCCCGTTCGACACCACGACCACGTCGCACACCAGCGGCGGGCCGCTGACCTTCCATGACGTGAAGGACATCGACGCCGGACACCCCGCGTAACCGGGGGCAGGTTGGGTCCGGGTGCGGCGGGACAAGGAGCGACCGGTGGCGACGAACAGGGCCGGTGGCGGCCGGGAGCGTCCACATCGAGAGGCTGCAGGAGCGGGCGGGCCGACTCCGGAGCGAGATGCGATGCGTGGGGAGGTGCGCGTGTCTCGGACCGGTGCGCAGACCCTGCTCCGCTTCCCCCGAGGCCGCTGTCATGGAAGCGATGGCCTGCCGGCGGCCGGGCGACGCCCGCAAGCATCGGGTCGCTGCCCAGCCGGGCAGAGACTCCTGCACTCCGGCCTCGTACTTGCCAGAACAGTCCCGGCACAGAACACTGCGTTACCAATCTGGTTCCGAGCGGTAAGGTCACCCCATGGAGGACAAGCACCTGTTCGAGTCGGTGTGTGACGTTCTCGCCTGCCATGGCTTCGACGTGGCACCGCCGCAAGCGGCCGGGCTCTTCGTCCGACTGCGACCGGGCAGGGGCCTGCTCGTGGGCTGGCGGCCGGGACCCACGACCGCAGGGCCGGCGGTGCCCGGCGCCTGCGACGCGGCGGACGTCGAAGTCGGCGACGAGTTCCAGCATCTCCGGGGCGCACTGACCCTCGCCTTGTCCGAGATCCTCACGACATCCGGGTACGTCGTGACCGGTCAGGGCGTGGACCTTTTCGTGGCCGCCCCTCGCGTGGCAGCCCACATTCCCTCGCCCACCACCGCCGATCCGGTGACCAGCCGGATCGTGTAGAGCGTGGTAGTGCTGGACGGGCCGCCCCGCTGCGCTGAGGCGAAGAACCTGCAACTGGGCTACTGCCGGCACCCACCCCCATCCTGACGGACACGGTCACGCCGAGCCCGCCCGGGGCTACCGGCCGCTGCCGTGGACCTGTGGGACGAGCCCAGGCGCTTCATCCGGGCCGTCGCTGCGGAGCTTCGGGGACCGGGAACAATGCGTCCATCGCGAACATGGACTTCCGCGAGTCCACCAACGCCGTCGACGAGGACAAGGGGCTCAAGGGCTTCTGAGCCAGGCCAGCCGGCAGGTCAAGATCACCGGTTGCCTAGACTGGCCTGATGCCCCGTCCCGAGACCAGTGCGCGCACCATGCCGAGGGCGGCGGTGGCGGTGGCCGCTGCGGCTCTGCTCCTCGCCATGGCCACGGCTTGTGGCCCCGGCACGTCCGACACGGCCTCATCCCCGGCACCGATTCCCTCCGTTGCGCCGACGACCCCAGCCGCGCCGTCCACGCTGCCGCCGCCGACCTCTCCGACCGAGTCGACCGTGCCCGCCCCGCCCGTGTCGGCCCCGCCGCCCGCACCGAGGACGGCCATCGCCGAACCGACTCCACCCGGGACGGCCGCCACGCCGAGCGGGCGCGTGGAAGCGGGGGCGAAGCCCAGCGCCGGCGCCGCGGGCAGCGACTCTCCCGGACGGCACGACGGAAGCAACTACGACAACCTCTCACCCGCCGGGCAGGAGGCGCACGACACCGAGAACTGCGCCCAGATACCCGGGAAGAAGAAGGGTAGCTGCAACGAGCCGCACCGCAAGTGCCGGGAAGCCGGCGCCACCGCGACGTCCTCGGCGGGCATCGCCCTGACGTGCCGGACGTACGCCAAGGACGGACGGCTGCGCTGGCTAGCCGCCGGGGAGTGACCCGGAGCCCGCTCTGATTGCAGCCTGTAGCCAGACATCCGTGTCGCCATCTGACACTGACCATCGCCAACCAGTGCTGACGGTCTCCGCTGCCGCGCCCCTGTGGACGAGTCCCGTGCCACCGAGACGAACATGCCGTTGTGACGTTTGCGGTGTGGACGCCGAGCAGAAATGGCTGATCGGGTCTGGGCATCCGTGCTCCCCGTTGAGACCGACGGCCTGTCCTGCGTGAGGTCGCGGCGATCCGGGCGCCCTGCTCGTTGTGGAGCGGAGGTCACCGGGGTCTTCGGTGCCTGCCTCGGCGGGGCGAGGTCGGGCGGGCTTCGCGCTGCTCAGGGTTTCCCCTTCGAGATGAAGAGGGTGATGGCGGTGTCCGGGGGGACGGCGGTGCCGGGGCGGGGCTCGGTGTTGATCACCGCTCCGGCGGGGGTGTTCCAGTCGGTGAAGTCCTGGACGTGTCCGGTCTTCAGTCCGGCCTCGGTGAGGAGCTTCTCGGCCTGGTCCCGGGTCATGTTGAGGACGGGGGGACGGTGACGGAGGCAGTGCCCGGCCCTGGGGCGGCGGGCGACGGCGTCCCGCTTCCCGTCGGTGTGCCGGGAGACGCGGCGGTGGTGGTGTCGGGGCCGGGGCGGGTGGTGGTGATGGCCTCAGGTTCGGGGGCCGGTTCGTCTACTGGGTGAGGGTGACGGCTGTGCTCGGACCTCCCTGTCCTGTGCTTTGCCCAGACCTTCCCGAAGGGGGAGCGGTAGATCCCCGGCTACACCTGCCGACGCGCATCAGTGGCAGCACGAAGCTGACGCCGGCGAATCAGCGGTGCTCGCGTACGCCCCTGGCACGCGCCCCGAACGTGCGGCTTAAGGTGCGGCATCTGCGCTGTGGGGCTGAAGAGTTGGGGGAGCGTCATGGAGGGCAACGAGCCGAAGAACGTGCGCGAGGTGCTCCGGCAGCTCGCTCAGCCGTCGAACGTCGCGGTCTACTCCAGCGACAAGCTGCTGGGCGAGGTCGAAGCCGTCGCGGCGAAGGACGACGAGGAACGGGAGCAGAACGAGCTTGACGCGCTGCGGCGCAAGCCGGGCCTGCGACCCGTGCCGTCCAGGGAGCTTGGCGCCGGCGTCCAGTTGACGCCCTGGGAGGTGCTGCACACCCTCGGGCGCGCGACCGCGCTCGCGCGGCGCGGTGCCGGGCGGGGGCTCGCAGAGCACTGGGGCTGCCTCAAGTACAGCCAGGCGTTGGAGGGGACGCTGGGAACCTTCATGGCCCTGTCGGCCGAGGGGCGTGACACGGCGGACTACTACAAGGCGCTGCAGTCCGATGAACTGGGCGTCGGGTTCGCGCTGGCTGTGGCCAAGCATGTTCTGGCCAGGCGCTATCCGGACCACAGCGTGTCGATCGTGCCCGCCGATGCCGCCTTGCGAGCGGGCTTCGCGGTGACCGGCCGGGACAGCGGTGTCTCCGTCGGCTACCGCTACCGTCCCCAGTACTTCGCGGAGGTGTGGAAGCCCGGCCGGCCCTCGCGGGTCTTCCCGATCGCCTGCAAGGGCAACCACAGCGGCGCCTCCGCCTCCCACACCCAGCTCGCCTCGGCCGCAGTCCACGCCGACGCCGTGCACATCGGCGGATGGACGGACACCCCGGCCCTGGTCTTCAGCACCGAGCTGCCCGTCGACGGTCCGATGACCGTCCACGTGCTGCACGCGCGCGGCAACGGCGGCACACTCACCCACCCGGCCGGCGAAACCCGCGACCTGGACAAGGAACTCGACCAGGACAACATCTTCCCCGGGATCATGCCGCCCGCACGAGACGGCGAGAACCCCGACTCCGTTCCGGGCTTCCATATCGAAGCGGACCACTTCGCCTGGTTCCAGCACGTCCTCGCCCGCACCGGCGCGGCCGGCCTGACGGCCTTCGCCGGCGACGCGGCGGCAACCGTCCCGTACCTCACCGCCCGGCAGGGCCGCAAGCGGTACGAGGGCATCTCGCATGCCGCGATCGGCAGCGTCCAGGACGCGGAGCACGAATTCCTCGGCATCCCCTTCGTCGGCACCGACCACGTCCTGCGCCTCAACCGCACCCGAGTGGAGGCCTTCTCAGGCGTGGCTGAGGACCTCTTCGAGCACTTGGCCAAGCGCTGCCTCACCCACTACCGCGACGAGGTCCACGCCCGCCGCTCCTCCTGGCCGACCACCACCTGGGACGACGACTGGGACGGACCCGTCTCCATCCACCCGGACGGATCCGTCCTCGCCCTGCGCGTGCTCCCGGAAAGGGACTGCCGACAGGGCAACGCCCCTGTGTGTTCCGGTAGCCGGTAGCCGGTAGCCGGTAGCCGGTAGCCGGTAGCCGGTAGCCGGTCGGCGCGGCGGCCTGCCGGACTGAGGACACTGGACGGCCGACGAGAGGCCGGGCCCTGCCGGGCACAGCCGTGGCACCTGCCGTGCCCGGGCCACTGCTCATTCCTCGTCGTCGGCCTCCGGTTGCCAGGCCTGGAGCAACGCGTGTACGGGAAGTGCGGAGTCCGGCACCGCGAGGCGGGTGACCGGCATGGCGCCGGTAGCTCCTGCGATGAGGTGCTCGCCGATGAGATGCGGGACGAGCAGTGCCACCGTCCCGGCCGGCCAGTCGGCCGCGACCTGATAGGTGGCGATGACGGCCGATTCCCACGTCGTGAGCGGATCGTGCGCCCGTTCCTCGTAGTCCTCCTTCTCGACGGCGGGGATCTTCACGGCGAGCAGCTGCCGCAGGGCTTCGCCGTGCAGGGCGGCCTGACTGCGGGCTTCGCGAATCCAGCCCGCGACGAGGCGCTCGAACGCGGCCTCGGTCTCCGGCCGGCCCTTGCGGCGGCGGCCGAACGCGTCGCGCACCACGGAGGACACTGCGAAGTCGTTGTCCTCCAGGCGGTGCCACGACCAGGACGCCCGGTGCTTCCAGGCGTGCCAGGCACGTTGCATCACCTGGGCCGCGTCGGCGCCGAGGCCTGCGAGCTCCGGGCCCGGTGTGAAATCCGGTTCCGGGAGCAGTTTGACCGCCGCTGCCTCCACCAGCGGGACCGGCTGCACCAAGACCGCGAACGCGCGGCGCTCGTCCTCGATGACCTCGGCGAACCCGGCCTGCAACGGCTCGGCCCATGGCCGCAGGACGGGGAACGCCTGGAGGGCCTTGTTGCTCCTGATCAGGTAGGTGTGCAGGCGGCGCCAGTGCTCATGGCGGTGGCGCCGCGTCTCACGGGCGCGGGAGTAGCGCTCCCACGCCTCGTCGTCGAAGTCCTCCTCCAGCTCCCCGGCTTCGCCATCCGCCTCGTCCGACGGCTCACCCGTACCGCTTGGGGGGTACTCGCCGGTGGCCAGGGCGAGGGCGGCATCCGCTTCCTCCGCCCTTTCCTCCTCCGAGTCGGGTTCGCGGTCAAGCCAGATCTTGAGAGTGCCGATGTCGATGACCGCCGCCCCGAGCTGGAGGAGCGGGCTGTCGGCGGGAAGCGGCCAGCGGCAGGTCCCGCACAGCCGTCCCACAACCTCACCCGGCGGGATCTCGGCGCTCCGGACGGAGGACGCCGACCGCAACGTGCCGCAGGCCTCGTCGCCATGGAGCTTGCCCTTGCCGGACGCCGCGGCGTAGCACGTGAGGGAGATGTTCCCGGCAGAGCCGAGCGGAATCTCCGGAGTGAAGGTGCGGCCGAGCGGGACACGGCGGACAGAGGCGGTAATCGACGGCATACCGGCACGCTAGCCGGTCCCACTGACACCCGTGCCGTCGTTCCTCCGCTGCCGTCCGCAGGCGGCCACGCGCCAGGGAATCCCTGGGGACACGGCCGCCCGGGGCTGCTCCGCCGCCAGCGGCATAGTCGTCGTGGGGGACAACTCCTCGGCGACTCAGGTACGGTGTCGGGCAGGGCCAGGTCCGGACCGCCGATAGCATCGGCGGAACCAGCTGCGGTCAGCAGACTTCCTCACCGTCCGGAGGCGCGTCAGCAACGCGCCCACCAGCGGAACTCCACCCTCCTCGGCGCCGCCCTCCGCACGGCGCGCCTTCCACCGCACCGGAGTTCCCTGCATGCCCGAGCACCAACTCACCTCCTCACCCCGCGACTTCCTCTGCGAACACACCCCCAGCAAGAGCCGCGTCCTCGCACTCCTCTCCCACGACGACGGCCCCGACTCGCTCCAGGCAGTCCTCACCTGCCGCGACCCCGAACTCGCCCACCACGCGGCCGGACTGCTGCGCCGGACCCTGAGCCGGGCGGCGGGTGCCCTTCATGCCGAGTCCGTGGACGGGCTGTGCGGGCAGTTGCCGGACGCTCCGGCGTCCTCGCTCCGGCAGGCCGTGGCCCACGTGCTCGCCGGTACCTGGCCGGCCGCGGCTGGAACGCTCATCGCCTGGCCCGAAGGATCCGCGCACGAGGAACCCGACCAGGAGGACGGCGCCGACAGTGAGGGCGGCGATGACGACGTGGCCGCGGAATCCGGTGCTCCCGCACGGGATGAGGCTCGGTTGCGTGACTTGCCCGGCCAGGTCGTGCGGATCACTTCGCTCCGCGAGTTCCACGTCCACGACCGGCAGGCCCTGCTGGACGCGGCGGGCGAGCAGGGGTGGGAGCCGATGCCGGCCGATCAGCTTGACGATGACGACCCGCACGACGTGGTCGGCGCGGTCATGTGGCTCGCGGACCCGCCCGTCGACGTCGACGGCGCGGACGCCCTGACCGAACGCAGCCACATCTCTCTACTGCGGCGGAACAAGGGCGACGAGGTCGCCGAATGGAGTGCCGAGCCGGTCGTGGCGGACTTCGGCCCCGGCCGGCGTGCCGCCAAGGCCGGGGAGTCCCCTGAGCACAGCCGCGGGGAGGAACTTCCCGATTTCGCGGCGCTCTTCCCCGCGAAGCCTCCGCACTGCGAGGACCCGGAGTGTGAGGAAGAGAGCTGCTTGTGGCAGCTGACTCCCCGCACGGCCGATCTCCTCCACACCGCGCTGTCGCTGCTGGCCGACGAGGCGTACGAGGACGCGGAGGAACTCGGTGACGGGCGCCTCGTCCCGGATGAGCACGAGGGCGATTGGGGGGTGTTCCTGCGGCTGCCGAAGCTGACCTTCGCCACCGACCTCCAGTGGCGGCGCCGCTTCGCCCGCGCCGCCGACGACCTCGCCGGCGACCTCGAACGCGGCCATTGGCCGCGGCCGACCTGCACCGCCGAGGAACTCGCCCTGCACCTCGCCATCGACGACGCCGGCGACAGCGCCGACGAACTCGGGGACGACTCAGACGGCACGCACAGCACACTGCCGACGCACCGCGACGACTACGACCTCGGCGCCTGTACGGACATGTCCTTCCAGGACACCGACGTCCTCATGCTCTACAGCTCCCGCTTCGACGGCATCGAGGACCCCGACGGCGACGCCAACCGGCAGCTCGGCGTGGGGGACCTTCGCGCGCAGGCCTGGTTCGAACCATTCGGGAACGTCACGGCCCGCGACCCCCACCGCGGCTTCCGACGCTGAACAGCCGGGCACGCGCCGGAAGGCGGCACCTTGTGTGCCTCCGCCCACCGTCTGCGGCAACCGGGGAGGAAGGCCGACGGGGCCATTTCGGCCCGGCACGGCAGGTCGGGTGACCGACCGAGCGGCTATGCGGCGAGCGGCAGGTCGTCGTCGCCACGGGGGACGGCGCGGAGCCGGTTCGTCTGGGCTTGGTCGAGGGCTCGGGCGAGCGCGCGCGGCCTGCCGCCGTTCGACCGCGGTGCCGAACCCATCCTGCGGCACCTGGTGGGCCACGGCTTCCTCGATTAGGACGGTGAGCTGCTGTTCATCGGCCCGGCCGCCGAGGAAAAGGTCGGGCGCCGCCACTTCACGGGCATCACCGCTGTCTTCACCGCCCCACCCGAATTCACCGTCCTCGCCGGCCGCCGGGAGATCGGCCGCACCGACCCCATGCTCCTCATCGAGAAGATCGAAGGCCCTGGGTCCTCTTCCTCGGCGGGCGAAGCCGGAAAGTCACCTGGATGGACTGGACCAGGCACCGCTGCTGCGTCGAACCCTCGGACCTCGCCGGCCGCGCATGCTGGTTCGGCGCCGGCTACAGCGGCACCTCCTGCGCTGACGGCCGCTTCTGCACGTAGGATCGGCGGTACTGTTTGCGGCCCGACAGGCTTCCCGCTGAGGACATGCCCCCAACCCGCACGAATCACTCGTGGTCTGGTCTGGGGGAGTCCCTTCGTGCCCATGCTCCTGCTGAAGTTGTCGGCGCAGGATCTGCTCACTCTGAACTCGCGTCGCCGGATGGTGCCGCATCTTGCCGAACGGTGGCGAAAGTTCCGGGAAAACGAGGCTTCGGAGACGGAGCGGTTCGCATGGGCGGAGAGTCTGATTTGTCTGGCGAACGATTTGGTCGCCGCTGATCGTGGCAATGTGCAGATGGTCGTCGAGTGCGCCGCGACTGCTGACGAGGACCTCAAGGGGGGCAGTCCCAGGATCGTGGACGTCGTCCTGGTGGGCCGCCACCCGCGCGAGAACCGGCCGTCCGTCCAACTGGTGGAGCTGAAGCGCTGGTCGACCGTGACCAGGGTCGAGCGGGCCGTTGCGGACCAGATCTACGTGGCGGGCCTGGCGAAGCCCAAGAAGCACCCCGCACTGCAACTGCGTGAGTACTACCGTGCGTTCACCGGCGGCCGGGGTCCCTTCGGCACGGTCGACATCGAGTGCGGCGGCTTTGCCTACCTGCACAACGCCACTGAGGACTCTGTCCGTCCGCTGATCGACGTGGACGCACCGACGGGTGTCTATGCGCAGGTGTACACCGGTGATCGTCGTCGCCGGTTGCTGACCGACTTGCAGGGGCACTTTGCCGCCGACGGCGGCGGCACCGAGGCCGAGCTGCTGCTGCGGGGCATCGGCGTGCGCAACGCACCACTGCTCGACGCGATGATGTTGTCCCGGGGCACAGACACGGTCTTCTCCCTGCGGGGGCGGCAGAAGGAGGTGGCTGATCAGATCCTGGAGACAGCTGCCAAGGTACTGCCCTCCTCGAAGCAGCCCGCGCTGGTTCCGGACGAGCGACGAGTGGTTTTCCTGGTGACCGGTGGCGCGGGCACCGGCAAGAGCGCTATCGGCCTGCAGATCAAGGCGGAGCTGGAGGCGGCCGGCCGGAACGTCAACTATGCCAGCGGGAGCAGGGCCTTCAACGCGGCGATGCAGGAGCACGTCGGTGTCGGTGACCGGGAGTTCAAGGAGACCTTCACCTACTTCTTCAATTACGTCACGACGCCCGACCCGCTGCTCGATGTTCTGATCTGCGATGAGGCACACCGACTCCGTGACCGCTCCGAGAACCGGTTCTGGCCGCCGGAGAAGCAGGGATCTCGGCCGCAGGTGGACGAACTCCTCGATGCGTCCCGGCTGACGGTGTTCTTCCTCGACGAAGGCCAGGTCGTTCGTCCGAAGGAGGTCGGCACGGTCGACCTGATCCAGGAGGCGGCCGATCGGCGCGGAGCCAAGGTGGTGCGGTACGGCCTCCGCGAGCAGTTCCGATGCGGCGGCAGTGACGCGTACGTCCGCTGGGTGCACGCGCTGCTCGGTATGTCGGATGACGAACCCGAGAACTGGACGCCGGACGGCTTGATGCATGTCGAGGTGGTGGACACGCCGGACGTGCTCAGGGACATCATCCTCGGCGAGGAGAGCGCCGGGGCAACCGCGCGTATGGTTGCCGGCTACTGCTGGCCTTGGACCGAGCCTCTGGGCCGGGAGAAGCGACTGGAGCGGGATGTCAGGATCGGTGACTGGCACGAGCCGTGGAACGCGAAGAGCGACAGCTTCTGCGCGGACGATGTCCCGCCCGGTGTCAGGTGGTCGATGCACAAGAACGGCATCGGCCAGATCGGCTGTGTGTATACCGCGCAGGGCCTCGAATGGGACTGGTGCGGAGTGATCATGGGGGATGACATGGTGCGCCGGGACGACCAGTGGGTGTTCCGCCGAGGCAAGGAGACGGAGAAGTCAGCGCAAGGTGTAAGACGGGTGAGAGTTCCAGGATCGCTTGATCCGAAGGTCAGTGCGAGCAGTGTCGGTGACGAGGAGTTCGCCCGCCTGATTCGGCACGCCTACCACGTGCTGATGACCCGGGCCAGCCGTGCGACGGTGCTCTATTCCACGGACGAGGAGACCCGGGCCTACCTCAAGGGCCTTGTCGGGGAGACCGAGATCCACGGATTGCGGCCGACTCGGGAGAGCTTGCCACGGCATCTTGCCCCTCCGAAGCGGGGACGGAAGAAGCCCAAGAACGACCTTCGCTTGTTCTGACGGAAGGTGTGGAAAGGGGAAGTGGCGGGCTCGCCGGGCCCGCCACTGACCTGCGTCAGAAGAGCAGGTGCGCCACCGAAGTCAGCGCCGCCACCAGCATGTTGGAAGCGACTCCGACAGCGATGTCGGTGAGGATCTCGCGGATCCGTCCACGACGCGCAGGCTTGTACTCGATCGAGGTCATGCGGCCATCTCCAGGTGGTGATCAGAAATGGCAGGGGGCACCCTACCGGGCAACCACGCTCACGTCAGGTGTCGACCACCTGACGGGCACAACCATTCGTCAATCGCCGCCTGTCGAGGGCGCATGGAACCTAGGCCTCGTACCCTCCGGGAAGGTGCGCAGCGCAATGATGCTACCGCGTGGACGCGTTGGCGTCGGGGAGCGAGCGGAACCTCGCAGCGCTTCGTCGGACGCGGCGAGGCAAGCCGCGAGCACGTGCCGGCGTCGGCCGGACGGCCGGTCTCATCGGCCCGCAGGCAGGGGCTCCACCTGGTGGTTGGCCACCAGGTTCCGCAGTTTGGCGCGCGTCTCGGGGTCCGTCGAGTACACGACTGTGCCGATCATTCCGCGTGTCAGCAGTACCTTGTAGGTGTTGCGGATGAGTCGGTCGATGTCGGCGTCGGTGGTGGACTTGCGGAAGACGGGGTCCTTGGACGCCGTCCGGTCGGTGATCCACCGGTCGGTCCGCCAGACGAGGTCAGGCCCGAGGATGACACCGCTCCAGTCGTACTCGAAGCCCTGGGCGGTGTACACGCAGCCGACCTGGCCGAAGCCGGCAGGGTCGGTGGCCCACAGCGCGGCCGGAGGGGCGCCCGCGATCGAGCGGTCGCCGTACACGTTCCACGGGCGGGCCCAGTCACCGATGTGCACGTCGAGGGGGAGCTGGTCTCCGGGGGCCACCTTCGTGGTCCACTTCCAGCAGTACCCGGCCGACATGCGGGCGCCGTATCCCTCAGCGCGGCGGGCGTCGAGGAACGCCTCCAGCTCCTGGGGACTGTCGACCACCTCCAGAGCGACCTTGCCGTCGGGCTCCCACCCGACCGGGCCGCCGGGCTCGAGGTTCAGCAGACGCACCACCCAGTTCAGGTAGGCGTCGCTGCCGCCGCAGCGGAACTGGCTGTCCAGCTCGACCACCTGGCAATCCAGACCCTTCACCGCGGCGGCGGCCCGGATCTGGGCCACCGTGCCCATCTCGCCCGGCCGGACGACCTGGTGCTCGTCCAGCAGGAAGACAGGCACCCGGGCGGCGTCGATCAGCTCCTCGATCTGGGGCTTGCCGGTGCGTTGGGCGGCCCGCGTGTAGCGGTTGGCCGACGTCTCCCGGATCCGGTGGGCCTCGTCGCAGATCAGTACGTCCAGACCGTTGCGCTCGGCGGTCATGAAGCTGTTGAAGTACTTGAACAGCTCCTGCACCTGCTTCTTCCGCGCCCCGGCCATCCGCCGCATGGTCGTGGTGAACGAGCTGGACCCGGTCGCGTGCAGAGCCGTGACGCCACGCCGGTACAGATCGCCCAGGAGGGACAGCGCGATGACGCTCTTCCCGGTACCCGGGCCGCCCGTGATGACGACGACCTCCTTGTGGTCGGACTGCTGCGCCTGGCGCACCGCGCGCAGCACCAGCTCGTAGGCGACGCGCTGCTCGTCCAGCAGGACGAACTGCTCGCGCTCGCGGACCTCGTCGGCGGCGACCGCCATCAGCTGCTTGGACGGGGCCACCTTGCCCGCGAGCAACTGGTCCGCCGCCCCCGCGCCGGAGACCGGCTTCAGCTTCGACTGGAGGTACTGGACGAACTCACCGCGGCGCTCGGCGGTGAAGAGCCGACCGCGCTCGTCCTGCGGCACCTCGTAGAGGCCCTGGACGCCGAACTCCGTCGCGTTGTGCAGGAAGGCCACGCCGGACAACCGCTCGGGATGGGCGGCGAGCGCGCCGTTGAAGGAGATCAGGTAGTCGCAGTAGCCGCGGACCTGCTCGATCGGGTTCAGCACCGGCCGGGTGTACGCGTCGACCCGGCAGAGCAGCGGCTCGCCGTCCTCCGGCAGCGCGCTGCTCCACTGCTTGAGCTCGACCACCACGTACGACGGCTCGCCCGTGCCCGGGTGGACGCCGGCGAGTATGACGTCGGCTCGCTTGCTGTTGAGCGGGAGCGAGTACTCGAGGAGCACCTCGACCATGCCGAGCCCGGCGTCCAGCAGCGCGTTGGTCAGAACCGGGATGCTCCGCTCCCAGGAGCGCACCTCGGACGGGCTGGGCTTGTGGCCGTGCTTGTGGACGAACTGGTCGATGAGGCGCACGAACAGTGATCCGGCCAGGCTCTCGGCGGCGACCGAGGACGCGGAGTCGCGGAACAGCAAGACATGCTCCCAGGCAGCACGAAGTGACTCGTGCGGGTGGGGGCATGTCCCTGGAGGGAAGCCCGGCGGGCCGCGCTGATGACAGGGCTAAACCTACAGTGGCGAGTCTGAGGTCGTGCCCGAACACCTGAGCCTCCACAACGCATGGAGGACCGGGGAATGGGTGGCGGGGGCGGCTTGCCTGGCCGACGGAGCCCCGGAGCGGCCCCGTCTGGACCGGGCTACTCCGGCGGCTTAGGCCCAATGCCGGTGACTTTGTCCTGTCTGTCTCGTTGGTTGTGGTGTGGCGAGGGTGGGGCAGGTCAAGGCGCCTGCGGGCGAGCGGTTGTC
>NZ_JBHTRF010000061.1:0-53173 GCF_042796115.1 Kitasatospora sp. NPDC056446
GGCCAGCGCCGGGCCGGGCGCGGCGGCCCGCGGCCGGGCGGCGACGGGCGGCCGGGCCCGGCCGCCCGTCACACCGCGCTCCCCTGGAGCAGCGCGGGGATGTCCTGCGGCAGCAGCAGGCTCAGCTCCGACACGTCGCCGATGTCGAGCCGGGCCAGCCGCCCGGCCTGCCGGGTGACCATCGCCTCCAGGGTCTGGCGGGCGAAGCGGCCGTTGCCGAAGTTGCGGTCGCGCGGGACGGCCTCGCACAGCTGCGCCAGGGCGGCGAGGGTCTCGGGGGCGCAGACGTAGCCGGCCTCCTCGGCCTGCATCCGCACGATGGTGACGAGTTCCTCCGCGCTGTAGTGGCCGAAGGCGATCTGCTGGGAGAAGCGGGAGGCCAGGCCCGGGTTGGAGGCGAGGAAGCCCTGCATCTCCTCCTGGTAGCCGGCCACGATCACCACGACCTCGTCGCGGTGGTCCTCCATCAGCTTCATCAGGGTGTCGACGGCCTCCTGGCCGAAGTCGCCGCCGGCCGAGCCGCCGCGCGGGGTGAGGGTGTAGGCCTCGTCGATGAACAGCACGCCGCCCCGGGCGCGTTCGAAGGCGTCGCGGGTGAGCTGGGCGGTGTGGCCGATGTAGCGGCCGACCAGGTCGGCGCGGGCGGTCTCGACGAGCTGGCCGCCGGGCAGGACGCCGAGTTCGGCGAGCAGGGCGCCGTAGAGGCGGGCGACGGTGGTCTTGCCGGTGCCGGGCGGCCCGGCGAAGACCAGGTGGTGGCTGATCTTCGCGGTGGGCAGGCCGGCCTCCTCGCGGCGGCGGACCTGGGTGATCAGGTTGACCAGGTTCTCGACCTGCTCCTTGGCGGCGGACAGGCCCACCATCGAGCGCAGCTGCTCCAGCAGTTCGCTGCTGCCGGAGCCGTCCGCGCCGGCCTCCGCCCGGGCCGCGGCGGCGGCCTCGGCGCCGAGGTCCTCGGGCAGCAGCAGCGGCAGGTCCGCGTCGGTGACCTCGGCGAGTTCGGCCAGCCGGGACGCCTGGCGGTCCACCATCTCCTCGAACACCTTGCGGGCGGAGCGGCCGTTGCCGAAGTCCGCGCCCCTGGGCATGCGGGTGAAGTGCGTCCCGAGGGCCTCGACGGTGGCGTCGGCGAGCTCGTAGCCGTGCGCGCCGGCGGCCCGCTCGACGATGGTGACCAGTTCCTCGGGCGAGTAGTTGCGGAAATCCACGGTGCGGCTGAACCGGGAGGCCAGGCCCGGGTTGGAGGCGAGGAAGTCGCGCATCTCGTCCGAGTACCCGGCGACGATCACCACCACGTCGTCGCGGTGGTCCTCCATCAGCTTCACCAGGGTGTCGATCGCCTCGCGGCCGAAGTCGGGCCCGGTGCCGCCGGATCCGGCGGACAGCGCGTACGCCTCGTCGACGAACAGCACGCCGCCGAGCGCCGACTGGAACACCTCGGTGGTCTTGATGGCCGTGCCGCCGACGATCGAGGCCACCAGGTCGGCGCGGGCGACCTCGACCAGGTGGCCGCTGCGCAGCACGCCCAGTTCGGCCAGGATGGCGCCGTAGAGGCGGGCGACGGTGGTCTTTCCGGTGCCGGGCGGCCCGGCGAAGATCAGGTGGCGGCCCATCGGCAGGGCGGGCATCCCGGCCTGTTCGCGGCGCCGGGCCAGCTTGTTGAGGTTGACCAGGGTGGCCACCTGGTCCTTGACGCCCTCCAGGCCGACCAGGGCCTGGAGGGCCGCCTGCGGCCCCTCGGGCTCGGGCGGCGGCAGGGCGGCGTCCGGGTGCCGGTCCGCTCCGGCGTCCTCGGCGCGGCCGTCGGGGCCGGTGCCGTCGGCGCCGGGCGCGCCGGCCGGGCGCAGGGCCGCGGGGCCGTCCTCGGCGCCGGCGCTGGCGCTGCCGTGGCTGTCGGCGCGGCCGTTGTCCCGGCTGGTCAGGTCCTGGACGGCCAGCCGGCTGCCGGCCCTGGTCTGGCGCAGTCCGGAGCCGCGGTTGCCGGCGGTGGTGCACCCGGTGACCCGGACCGGTTCGTCGGAGTCGACGCGCAGTCCGTCACCGGCGTTGTCGTTGAGTTCGCAGCCGGTCAGCGCGGCCCGGCCGCCCGCTGCCAGCAGGACGCCGTGGCGGCGGTTGCCGTGCACCCGGACGCGGGCCATGGTGAGTTCGCCGCCGTCCTCGACCAGGACGCCCTCGCCGCTCCATTCGGCGACGTCGCAGTCGCGCAGCGAGGCGACGCCGCCGGGGCCGATCTCGACCCCGGTGACGGGGGCGGCCTTGGCGGGGCCGGCGGCCGGGGCGGTGCCGCGCAGGGTGGTGCCGCCGACCTGGGTGTTGCCGCCGTCGGCGACGTGCAGCGCGGCCCGGCCGGTGGCGGACAGCACGCAGGACTCCAGCCGCCCGCGGCCCTCCCGCAGCACCTCGACGCCGTGGCCGCGCACCTCGGCGACGTCCAGGCGGCGCAGCAGCGGGTTGGCGCCGTCGCGCACGCTCACCCCGGCGCCGGCCGCGCCGCGTACTTCCAGCCGGTCGAACTCGGCGGCGCTCTCGCCGGTCAGTTCCACCGCGGTGCCGGCGCTGTCGCCGACGGCGGTGCGGGTCAGGACGGGGCTGGAGGACTCGTCCACCAGGATGGCGGTGGCTTCGGCGCCGGCCACCTCGCACTCCTCGAAGCGGCCCCGGGAGCGGCCGGTGACGTGGATGCCGTGGCCCTTGGTGCGCAGGGTGCGGCAGCGCCGGACCAGGGGGTCGGTGCCGCCGGCCAGGACCACGCCGTGGCCGCGGGTGGCGCTGACGGTGCAGTCCTCCAGCAGGACCTGGGCGGCGGAGCTGACGTAGATGCCGATCGAGGCGTCGCGCACGGTGGTGCGCAGCACCCGGGTGGAGCTGTTCTCCTCCAGGGCGATGCCGGGCTTGTCGGTGGCGGAGATCTCGCAGTCCTCGATGGAGCCGCGGCCTTCGCCGTTGGCGCACACGCCGTTGCCCCGGGCGTCGCGCAGCACGCAGCCGCGCACGACGGGGTTGGAGCGTTCGCCGATCACCACGGCGGAGCTGCCGAGGTGTTCGATGACGCAGTCCTCGATGACGCTGGTGCCGGTGGAGGTCTCGACGATGCCGGCTCCGGCGGGGTTGACGACGCGGCAGCCGCGCATCGCCAGCGAGCCCTGCTGGCGGGTCAGGACGGCCGTCCAGGAGCTGCCGGCGACCTCGCAGTCCTCCAGGGCGGCCTGGCCGCGGGGGACGTCGACGGTGGGCAGTTCCTCGTCCTGGCCCTGGAGGACCAGTCCGGTGAGCTGGACGGCCTCGGCCACGACCTGCACGACGGCGCCGCGCCGGGGGGAGATGCGGACGCTGCCGCGGGCCTCCTCGGCGGTGATGGTCACCATCTTGGTGATCACCAGGTTCTCCTCGTAACGGCCCGGGCGGACGCTGATCACCGCTCCGCTGCGGGCCGCCTCCAGGGCGGCGCCGATCGTGCGGTAGCCGCCGTCACGCGGCTCCGCACAGACCGTCAGCACATGGCGGGTCATGGGGCGTTCTCCTCCGTCGTTCGTTGCTGTGGTGCTGGTGGGGCTGTGCTGCTGGTGGGGCTGTGCTGCTGGTGGGGCCGCGGGGCGGGTCGGGGCGGGGTCGGGCTGCCGGACGGTTCGGGGTCCGGCAGCCGGGCCGGGGTGGTCGGGGCGGGGTCAGCCGGTGCAGTTGGCCTTGACGGCGGAGGCGGCGTGGTGGGCGAAGGTCTTGGTGCCGCCGTTCCAGTCCTCGCCGCGGCTGTGCATCACCACGGAGATCCTGCCGCCGCTGAGCGGGAAGGTGCCGGCCGCGGTGACCCACTGGCCCCGGCTGGCGACCTGGTTCACCACGAAGGACTTGTTCTGCACGGTGTAGTAGGTCGGGGCGCCGCCGACGGCCTTGAGGTCGCCGTTGGGCACGTACACCGACAGGGTGCAGGTGCCGGTGGCGAGCGAGCCGGTGTTGAACGTCCACACCACGGAGTTGCTGGTGTCGTCCGCGTTGGCGCCGCCGGACATCGGCACCGAGGTGAAGCCGCCGCCGCAGCCGTCGCCGGTGTAGCCGCCGGAGTTCTTGCGCCAGCCCTCCTGGCCCTTGTCGTACCAGCCGATCTGCTGCATCGACGTGGAGCCGCCGCAGCCCGGGCCCGCCACGCCGTTGTAGGTGGGCTTGGGCGGCGGCGGGGGCGGCGGGGCCGGCTGGGTGGGCTTGGTCACGGGCGGGGCCGGCTGCTGGGCGGGCGGGGGCTGCTGGGCGGCGGGCGGCTGCGGCTGGGTCTGCGGCGCGCCCGCGCCCTGGCCGCCGCCCTGGCCGGTGCCCTGCCCGCCGCCCTGGGGCGCGCCGGCGGTGCCCGGACCGGCCGGGGTGCCGCCGCCGCTGCGGCTGGTGCCCTGGCCGCTGCCCTGGCCGCCCTGGTCCTGGACGGGCAGGGCGGCGGCGGCCCCGGCGGCAGCGGCGGGGACGATGCCCTCGCCGGGCGCGCCGCCGGCCGGCTGGCCCGGCTCGACGGGCTGGCCGGGCTGGCCCGGCTGCTGGGGCTGGCCCGCGGGCGGGTTGCCGGGCCCGTCGGCGCCCGGGACGTAGCCGTCGCCGCCGCCGTCCGGCTGGGAGTACCCGGCGGGCGGCGGGCCGTCGGCACCGGGGGTGCCGGGGCCGTCCCCGCCGAACCCGGAGATGCCCAGCGGCACGCCGACCAGCACCAGGCCGGTGATCACCGCGGCGGCCACCATCGGCTTGGGGATGCGGCGCCGGGCGGCCTCCTCCTCGGCCGCTGCCGCCGGGGCGGGCACGGCACTCACCCCGGCGCGGGCCTGCTGCGCGGTGGCGGCGGCCTGCCCGGCCGCCGGATTCCCGATCGCGGGCACCGCACCGGCGGCGCCCACCCCGGCGGGCGCCGTCACGGCGGCACCGGCCGCGGCCGTGCCCGTGCCGGACTGCCCGGCGGTTCCCGACTCCTGAGCGCGCTCGGGGACGGCCCAGGCCACGGCGGGCAGCTGGATGCCCCCGCCCGACGGCCGACTCTCCCGCGCGCTGCGTTCCTTGCCCACCCAGGCTCCCTGGCCCTCGACGACGACGCCCGACGGGGACGGCCCGCACCGACCTCACCGGTCGCGCGACGGAACAGCCCCTCCC
Source organism: Kitasatospora sp. NPDC056446 (assembly GCF_042796115.1). NCBI lineage: Bacteria > Bacillati > Actinomycetota > Actinomycetes > Kitasatosporales > Streptomycetaceae > Kitasatospora > Kitasatospora sp. NPDC056446. The sequence goes on from NZ_JBHTRF010000061.1 coordinate 5,125, forward strand.
CTACTCACGGACGGCGGGGCTCGCCGGGTTCAGCCGGCCGCGCGCAGGAGGTCGGGTTCCAGCCGCATCGCCACCGGCGCGCCCGGGTTCAGCACGATCCGGTGGCCCGGCGGGAGCAGGTCCGCCAGCTCGGCGGCGCCCAGGACGAGATGCAGCGGGTCGCCCGCCGCCGCCAGCCAGGACCGGTCGGAGAAGACCGGCACCACCCACTGCCCGTCCGGCAGTCCCACGCTCCCCGGGCCGCCGTCCCCGTCCGCCGCCACCGCGAGCGGCCCGGCCGCCAGCGCCCGGTAGACGTCCTCGGGCGGCCCGTACCCGGTCGCCGACAGCTGCACCGCGGCGTCGACCGGGTCGGTCGGCGGCGGCCAGCCGTGCGCGGTCGGCGACGGCCGGTACTCCTCGTTCGGCTCGAACTCCTCGACGACGCCCGCCTCGCCCGCACGCCACGATCCGACCACCGCCCACGGCGGCGGCGCGCCCTCGCCCGCCCAGTGCGGGTCCACCAGGGAGATCCACTGCCCCGGCGCCGCCGCGGCGGCCGCCCGTACCTGCTCGGGCACCTGCGCCGCGCCGACCGGCGCGGGCACGGGGCCGCCGGTCACGGGGCCGCCGGTCCGGCGACGGTGGGGATGGCGAACGCGGAGGCCACCGCGGCCTCGACCGGCGGCGGCACGTCCGCTGCCTCGGCGGGAGCGGGGTCGGCGGCTTCGGCGGGCTCGGCGGGCTCGGCAGCGGGAGCCGGGTCCGGGTCCGCACCGTCCGCCTCGGCATCGGCGTCGGTCTCGGCCTCGGTCTCGGCCTCGGCGGCTTCGACGGCGGGAGCGGGAACTTCGGGAGCGGCCGGGGTGGCTTCGACGGTCGCGCGCAGGGCGTCGGGGTCGACGGTCAGCATGGCCTCGGCGGTGGGGTTGAGCAGGATGCCGTGCCCCTCGGGCAGGCGCTCCAGCAGTTCGCGGGCGTCGAGGACGAGGTGGCCCAGGCGGCCTCCGGCGGCCCAGTGGCCGCCGGCGGTGAAGGCCAGGACGACGGGCCCGCCGGCGGGGTCGACGGCGGCCAGCGGCTCGCCGCCGGGGGTGACGGGCACGGCCACCCGGGCGGTGGCCAGGCGGTCGAGCACGTCCTGGCCCGGGCCGTAGCCGGTCGCGGCGAGCTGGACGGCCTCGTCGACCGGGTCGGTCGGCTCGGCCCAGCCGAGGGCCCTCGGGGAGGGCCGGTAGTCGGGGTTGGGGCGGAACTCCTCCGTCGCGCCGGCCTCGTCCGAGCGCCAGTGGCCGGCCACCGCCCACTCCGGCGGCGCGCTGCCGTCCGCCCAGGCCGGGTCGACCACGCCGATCCAGTGGTCGGGGGCCAGCCGGGCCGTCTCGCGGACGTGCTCGGGCACGGGGACGTCCGCTGCGGCGGCGGGCCCGGCGGTGTCAGCTGTCATGGTCGTTTCCCCCAGGGGGTGGTGACGGTGCGGTGAGGTGGTCGGCGGGCCGGGGTGCCCGTCCTCCCTTGGGTCCACGGAGGGCCGCACCGGCGGCGTTCACTCACGGCTGCACCACCGGCTTCCGAGGCCGCCGGGGGGCGGGGTTCAGGACGTCCAGGATGTCGTCGGCGATCGGGCGGGGGGCGGTGGGCCGGGGGGCTTCGACGTCGGTGTCGGTGTCGCCGTCGGTTCCGGTGTCGGTGTCGGTGTCGACGATGGTGTCGCCGTCGACGATGGTCGGGGTGTCGGGTGCGGGGGTGATCTCGTCGCCGCCGACGCCGGCGTACGGATGCGGCACGGGGACGGGAGCGGGGGCGGGGACGGGCGCAGGAACAGGAGCAGGGGCGGGGGCCGGGTGGGGAGCCGGGTGGGCGGCGAAGACCCCGGCCAGGCGGCGCAGGACCGGCGGCGCGTCGGCCCGGCGCAGTTCCACCGTGAAGGTGTGCCCCTTCTCCTGGGCGAACGCGCGCAGCCGGTCCGCGATCTGCTCGGCCTGCTGCCGGGTGGGCAGCGGGTCCTGGCCCGTCGGGGCGGGCTGGATCTCGCCGTCCGGGGCCGGGTCCTCGTGGCTGATGACGACGCGGGCGAGGTCGGACCAGGCCAGCGGGCCGTGGATCTGGGTCTCGAAGTAGCTCTCGGTGGTCATGCCCCGGGTCCGCAGACCCTCGACCGCTCCCGGGTCGTACCGGAACCCGGTCGCCTCGCCGAAGACCCGCTCGGTGAGGGCCGAGTCGCCCCACAGCAGCAGCGGCAGCAGGTGGGAGTCGGAGGTCACCGATCGCGCCCCCGCGGCCCCCGTGGTCCAGGAGTCGCTGGGCGTGTGGGAGGCACGGCCGCGGACCGCGGCGGACCACTGCAGCGAGAACGCGCCGTAGCGCGGTGCCACGCCGAAGGGCTGGAGCTCCGAGACCAGGGCCCCGTACTTGGGCAGCAGGGCGCGGTTGTCCTCGGTCGGCTCGATCCTGCTCCCACTGGTGAGGGTGTCCTGGTAGAGGTCGCGGCTCTCGTGGGCGCGGCCCACGGCGGGCGCGTAGCCGAAGTGCTCCTCCACTCCGCCGCGGCGTGACGGGATGATCGCGGCCTGCGAGGCGCCCGTCTCCCAGACGTTGCGGAAGAGGCCGTCCGGGTCGGCGAGCAGCCGGTCCAGGAGGGTCTCCACCTGCTGCTGGGTGCCGGCTTCGTGGTGCTCGCCGGGCGTGCCGACGCTGGTCTGGCGGTTGGCGTTGAGCGCCTTGTCGAGGTGGAGGTTGGTGGCGATGAACATGGTGTCGCGCATGTGCCGCTCGACGGCGGTGATCAGCTCACCGACCTGCTCGGGGGTGTCCCGGGGGTAGGCCGCCGCCCACGCCCACTTGTCGGTGGCGGCGGTCAGCTTCTCGGTGAGCAGGTCGCGGTGGCGCTGCTCGAAGAACATGCCCTTGCGTTCGACCATGACCAGGGCGGCTGCCTGGACCGGGGCCAGGGAGTCCCAGCGCACGTCCTTGGCTTCGAGACGCTCCAGCAGTTGTCGGTAGTCGTCCGTCAGTATCGGCAGCCGTGTGTCGAGTTCCCGCAGAGCCTGGGCCCGCTCCTCCTGTGTTCCCTCGTGCTCTGCGACGAGGGCGGCCCTCTTCCCGAGGTGGTCCACGACTTCGAGGTCCTTGAGGCCGGGGACCATCTGCTGGGTGGCCTCGGCGGCGAGGGTGCGGCGTTCGATCTCGTTGCGCAGTTCCCGGGTCTCGTACTCCAGGGCGTCCCGGTGGGCCCGGCGGTGCTCGGCCTGCCAGTCCTGGGCGGCGGGCGAGGACTCGTCCTGTCGAACGAGCCGCTCGATCTCCCGCTCACGCTGCCGCAGCGAGGCGCCGAGGTCGCTGTCCTCGCCGCCGAGGTAGCGCTGGAAGTCCGGGCGCAGGTTGTCCTGCCGGCGCTGGATGCGCCGCTCCAGCTCCTGGCGGGCCGGGGTCCCGGGCGGCAGGGCGGCCGCGTCGCGTCGCAGGTCCGCCAGGTCCTGCCACTTCTCCCTCGCCGGGAACGGGTCCTCGGCCCTGGACCCGGGGATGCGCAGCGGATCGTCCGACGGGTGGCCGACCAGCCGCATCTCGCCGGCATTCGTGACCGCCTGCCGGCTGTTGCTGTTCCCGTCGAGGACGTCGGTGCCGCCGTCCTGGGTGACGACGCGGGTGTCCGTGGTCTCGGTGGCGGTGGCGGGTTCGTGCTTGGGGGTGGGGTGGACGGTGACGAACTCCGGGCGTTCCTGGCCCGCTTCGTGGAGCAGGACGAGCCTGGAGCTGCCGTCGGCTTCCTTGGCGACGTACGTCTTGCCGGTGGTGGCGTGCACGGTGCGGCCGGTGGCGTCGGCGATCTGCCGCAGACCGTCCTGGGACAGCCCGGCGTTGCACGCCTCCAGGACGATCGGCGACTCCTCGGAGCGCGCGATCAGGCTGGGGCGGCGGCTCAGCACACGAGCGAACGTGTCGTAGGAGAGCGGCTTGTGGCCCTCCTTGCCGTCGGGGGTGCGCACGGCGACCTTCAGCTGGTCGCCGGTGCCGTGCAGGTTGGCGAAGTACGGCTTGGACTTCGGGTCCCAGGGGACCAGGACGTCCGCGTCGGCGCCGTCCCGTACGCCCGGCTTGTTCTCGCCGCGCCCGTAGGCCTCCCAGTCGAAGCCGCCGTCGGCGCGCACGGCCTTCTTCGGCACGAAGTCCGGGTTGACGACCTGGTGTTCGGCCGTCGCCCGCTGCGACGGGAAGTTCAGGTGCGTCTCCCGGCGCAGGGTGAAATCGGCGGTGGTGTGGAAGGCGCGGCCGACGTTCGCGCCGTCCTCCCCCACGATCGCGTGGCTGACCAACTCGCCGCCGGTGGAGTGCTGGTGGCCGCCGCCGTTGTCCTCGATAGTGGCGTTGGCCAGCGTCAGGCCGAGCCCGCCGACGCCGCCGTCACCCTCGTGGTCCTGGTCGTGTCCGTACTGGTCGTACTGGTCCCAGTGCTGGTCGTACTGCTCGTGCTGCTCGTGCTGCTCGTGCTGTTCCTGGGCAACGGGGCGGTGGTCCGGGCGGTAGCCGGGGTTGGGGATGAAGGTCACCGTGTGCTCGTACACCCCGGTGTCGCCGTCCAGGTGCGTGTGGTTGACCAGTTCGACGCCGACGATGAACTCGGGCCGGATGCCGCCGGGGAAGGACACCTCCTGCTCGATGTCGGCGAGTTGGCGGTTCGGGAACGTGGCACGGACGTCGATTCCGCCGGGGGCGTCGATCAGGTAGCGGTGGACGGTGCCCCAGCCGGGGCTCTGGTGGGTCGCCGAGCGCGTGGTGCTGACGAAGACGGAGTCGGGGTTGTCGTAGAGGTAGGTCTCCAGGTTCGGGTAGTACTCCTCGTTGCGGGGCCGGAACCCGTACTCGAACACGTGGAGGTAGTCCCGGGCGCCGTTGTCCCAGCGGAACAGCAGGCTGGTGTCCCAGCGCCAGTGCAGCGGGGTCACCTGGGCCCCGGCGCCCCCGGCGTCGGAGTCCGAGTCGGAGTCGTACCCGTGGGCGGCCTCCTCGGCGGCCAGCTGCGAGTGGAGGTCGGCGAAGATCCGGTCGCGGTCGAACCCGTTGATCGACGCGTCCCAGTACTCCCCCGCCTCGGGGTGCCAGGGACCGGCCGCCAGCAGGGGCTGCTCCGACTCGGGCACGAACCAACGGCCCGCCCAACCGGCCTGGTAGTCGACCGCGACGTTGCGCTCTCCGAGCACGGCGAGGGCGTGGTCGTCCAGCCAGAAGCCCTGCGGCTGCTCCTGCTCCTCGTTGTGCGAGACCTCGTCGTGCCAGGTCTCGCCGTGCTGGTCGCCGACGGGGCCGGCACCGCCCGCGTCGGAGTCGGAGTCGCTCCAGTAGTCGTTGCCGCTGTCGATGATGTTCGGGACGTTCTCGTGCTGCTGCGGCTGCTGGGCGGGGGGCAGGACGTCCGCCAGGCGGTCGAGCACCGGCGGCGCGTCGGCCCGGCGCAGTTCCACCGTGAAGGGGTGGCCCTTGTCCTGGGCGAACGCGCGCAGCCGGTCCGCGATCAGCTCGGCCTGCTGCCGGGTGGGCAGCGGGTTCTCGTCGGGCGCGGCGGGCCGGATCTCGCTGCCCGGGGCCGGGTCCTCGTGGCTGATGACGACGCGGGCGAGGTCGGACCAGGCCAGCGGGCCGTGGATCTGGGTCTCGAAGTAGCTCTCGGTGGTCATGCCCCGGGTCCGCAGGCCCTCGACCGCTCCCGGGTCGTACTGGAACCCGGTGGCCTCGCCGAAGATCCGCTGGACCAGGTCCGGTTCGCCCCACAGCAGCAGCGGCAGCGGGTGGGAGTCGGAGGTCACCGAGCGGGCCCCGGCCGCGCCCAGGGACCAGGAGTCGTTGGGGGTGTGGGAGGAGCGGTCGCGGACGGCGTCGGACCAGTGCAGCGAGAACGCGCCGTAGCGGCGTGCCACGCCGAAGGGCTGGAGTTCCGAGACCAGGGCCCCGTACTTGGGCAGCAGGCCGCGGTTGTCCTCGGACGGCTCGATCCGGCTGCGCTCGGTGACGGTGTCCTGGAAGAGGTCGCGGCTCTCATGGGCGCGGCCCACGGCGGGCGCGTAGCCGAAGTGCTCCTCCACGCCGCCGCGGCGCGAGGGGACGATCGCGGCCTGCGAGGCGCCCGTCTCCCAGACGTTGCGGAAGAGGCCGTCCGGGTCGGCGAGCAGCCGGTCCAGGAGGGTCTCCACCTGCTGCTGGGTGCCGGCCTCCTGGTGTTCGCCTGCCGTGCCGACGCTGGTCTGCCGGTTGGCGTTGAGCGCCTTGTCGAAGTGGAGGTTGGTGGCGACGAACATGGTGTCGCGCATGTGCCGCTCGACGGCGGTGATCAGCTCACCGACCTGCTCGGGGGTGTCCCGGGGGTAGGCCGCCGCCCACGCCCACTTGTCGGTGGCGGCGGTCAGCTTCTGCGTGAGCAGGTCGCGGTGGCGCTGGTCGAAGAACATGCCCTTGCGTTCGACCATGACCAGGGCAGCCGCCTGGACCGGGGCCAGGGACGACCAGTCCACCCGCTTGTCGGCGAGACGGTCCAGCAGTGTGGTCTGTTCGGGTGTCAGGTTCTCGCGCTGGGCGGCGTGCCTGGCCGGGTCCTGGAGGTGCGCCACGACTTCGAGGTCCTTGGGGCCGGCGACCATCTGCTGGGTGGCCTCGGCGTCCAGGGTGCGGCGTTCGATCTCGTCGCGCAGCTCCCGGGCCTCGTACTCCAGGGCGTCCCGGTGGGCCCGGCGGTGCTCGGCCTGCCAGTCCTGGGCAGCGGGCGAGGACTCGTCCTGGCTGCGGAGCCGCTCGATCTCCTGCTCCCGCTGCCGGAGCGAGGCGGCGAGGTCGCTGCCCTCGCTGCCGAGGTAACGCTGGAAGTCCGGGCGCAGGTTGTCCTGCCTGCGCTGGATCTGCCGTTCCAGCGCCTGGCGGTTGGGGTCGCCGGGCGGCAGGGCGGCCGCGTCGCGCCGCAGGTCCGCGAGGCCCTGCCACTTCTCCTTCGCCGGGAACGGGTCCTCGGCCTTGGCGCCGGGGGCGCGCAGCGGGTCGTCGAGCGGGTGGTCGACCAGCCGCATCACGGTGGCGTCGGTGGCCGCCGGCCGGCTGTGGCGGTTGCCGTCGAGGACGGAGGTGTCGTGCGGGGGCGTGTCGGAGGACCGGTTGCCGCCGGTCGTGGTGTCGGTGACGGTGGCGGGGTCGTGCTTGGGGGTGGGGTGGACGGTGACGAACTCCGGGCGTTCCCGGCCCGCTTCGTGCAGCAGGACGAGCTTGGAACTGCCGTCGGCCTCCTTGGCGACGTAGGTCTTGCCGGTGGTGGCGTGCACGGTACGGCCGGTGGCGTCGGCGATCTGCCGCAGGCCCTCGTGGGACAGGCCGGCGTTGCACGCCTCCAGCACGATCGGCGACTCCTCCGACAGCGCGCTCAGGCTCGGCCGGCGGCGCAGCACACCGCCGAACTCGCCATAGGAGACGGCCTTGTGCCCCTCCTTGCCGTCCGGGGTGCGCACGGCGACCTTCAACTGCTCGCCGGTGCCGTGCAGGTTCGCGAAGTACGGCTTGGACTTCGGGTCCCACGGGACCAGGACGTCCGCGTCGGCGCCGTCGCGTACGCCCGGCTTGTTCTCGCCCCGCCCGTAGGCCTCCCAGTCGAAGCCGCCGTCGGCGCGCACGGCCTTCTTCGGCGCGAAGTCCGGGTTGACGACCTGGTGTTCGGCCGTCGCCCGCTCGGAGGGGAAGTTCAGGTGCGTCTCGCGGCGCAGGGCGAAGTCGGCGGTGGTGTGGAAGGCGCGGCCGACCTTGGCGCCGTCCTCGCCGACGAGCTCGTGGCTGACCAACTCGCCGTCGGTGAGGGGCTGGTGGCCGCCGCCGCCGTTGTCCTCGATGGTGGCGTTGGCCAGGGTCAGGCCGAGCCCGCCGACACCGCCGTCGTGGTCCTGGTCGTGCTGGTCCCACTGGTCCCAGTGCTGCTCGTGCTGGTCGAACTGCCCCTGGTGTTCCTGTGCTTCGGCGAAGCGGTGGGCGGGCTGGTAGCCGGGGTTGGGGACGAAGGTCACCGGGTGCTCGTACCAGGTGACGTCCGGGTTCTGCTCGTCGTGCATCAGCGTGATGTCGTTGACGATCTCGACGCCGACGATGAACTCGGGGCGGATGCCGCCGGGGAAGGCCACTTCCTGCTCGATGTCGGCGAGTTGGCGGTGCGGGAGGGTGGCGCGGACGTCGATGCCGCCGGGGGCGTCGATCAGGTAGCGGTGGACGGTGCCCCAGCCGGGGCTCTGGTGGGTCGCCGAGCGCGTGGTGCTGACGAACACCGACGCGGGGTTGTCGAAGACGTACCTCTCCAGGTCCGGGTAGCGTTCGGCGTCGCGGGGCGGGAAGCCCTGGTCGAACACGTCCAGGTAGTGCCGGGTGCCGTGGTCCCAGCGGTACAGCAGGCCGGTGTCCCCGCGCCAGGTGACCCCGTTCTCGTCCGGGTCGGCGAAGATCCGGTCGCGGTCGTATCCGGTGGCCGACGCGTCCCAGCCGGGGAAGCCTTCGAGCTCCCACGGCCCGGCCAGCAGCTCGGGCTCCTCCCGGCCGGGCACGAACTCCTGGCCGGCGGGCCCGGCCTGGTAGTCGACCACCACGTTCCGGTGCTCGAACGCGGCAACGGTGTGGCCGTTGAGCGCGAAGCCCTGCGGCTGCTGCTCCTGCTGCTCGCCGTGCCAGGCCTGGACGGGCGCCTCGTCCCCGTGGCCGGCCCCGCCCCCGTCGGAGCCGGAGCCCGTGTCGGAGTCGGAGTCGGAGTCGGAGTCGGAGTCGCTCCAGTGGTCGTAGGCGCCGCTGTCGATGATGCTCGGGACGTTCTCGTGCTGCTGCCCCGGGTGCGGCTGCTGCGACTGGGCGGGGGTCAGGACGTCGGCCAGGCGGTTGAGCACCGGCGGCGCGTCGGCCCGGCGCAGCTCGACCGTGAACTCGTGGCCCTTCTTGGCGGCGAACGCGCGGAGCTCGGCGGCGATCTCCTCGGCCCGTTCCAGGGTGGGCAGCGGGTCCTCGCGCCGGGTGCCGGACCGGGTGCCCGGCCCCTGCGGCTGCGCCGGGGCGTCCGGGTTCTTGTGGCTGATGACGACGCGTCGCAGGTCGGACCAGGTCAGCGGGCCGTGGATCTGGGTCTCGAAGTAGCTCTCGGTGGCCATGCCGCGGGTGAGCATCTCGTCGCCGAGGTGCGAGTCGTGTTCGAACCCGGTCACCTCGCCGAAGACCCGGCGGACCATGTGCGGGTCGCCCCAGATGAGCAGCGGCAGCAGGTGGGAGTCGGAGGTCACCGAGCGGGCCCCGGCCGCCCCCATCGACCAGGAGTCGTTGGGCGTGTGGGTGACCCGGCCGCGGATGTCGTCGGACCAGTGCAGCGCGTACGCGCCGTAGCGCAGTGCCACGCCGAAGGGCTGGAGTTCCGAGACCAGCGCCCCGTACTTGGGCAGCAGGGCGCGGTCCTCCTTCGAGGGCGCGACCCGGCTGTCGTCGGTCTCGGTGTCCTGGAAGAGCTTGCGGCTCTCGAACTTGCGGCCCAGGGCGGGCGCGTAGCCCATGTGCTCCTCGATGCCGGCGCGGCGCGAGGGCTGGACGGCGGCCTGGGAGGCCCCGGTCTCCCAGGTGTTCCTGAAGCTCCCGTCCTTGTCCGCCACCAGCCGGTCCAGGAGGGTCTTGGGCTTCCTGCCCCAGGTGCCCGGGCTCCAGGCGGCCTTGCCGAAGGTGGTCTGGCGGTTGGCGTTGAGCGGCTTGTCGAGGTGGAAGTTGGTGGCGATGCTCATCGTCGTGGCCATGTGGCGCTCGACGGCGGTGATCAGCTCACCGACCTGCTCGGGGGTGTCCCGGGGGTAGCGCGCGGCCCAGGCCCATTCGCCGGTGGCGGCGGTCAGCTTCTCGGTGAGCAGGTCGCGGTGGCGCTGGTCGAAGAGCATGCCCTTGCGCTCGGCGAGGACCAGGGCGGCGGCCTGGACCGGGGCCAGGGAGTCCCAGCGCACGTCCTTGGCTTCGAGCCGGTCCAGCAGGGTGGTCTGTTCGGGTGTCAGGTTCTCGCGCTCGGCGGCGTGCCTGGCCGGGTCCTGGAGGTGCGCCACCACTTCGAGGTCCTTCGGGCCGGCGATCATCCGCTGCTTGAACTCGGCGTCGAGCTCGCGGCGGTGGAGTTCGGCCTGGAGCTCCCGGGTCTCGTACGCCAGGACGTCCTGGCGGGTGCGGCGGTGCTCGGCCTCCCATTCGTGGGTGTCGGGCGCGGCCTCGTGCTCCTCGCGGAGTCGGACGCTCTCCTGTTCCCGGTGCCGCAGTGAGGCGGCGAGGTTGCCGTTCTCGCTGCCGAGGTAGCGCTGGAAGCCCGTGCGCAGGGCGTCCTGACCCTGCCGGATCTGCCGTTCCAGTCGGGTGCGGGCGGGGTCGCCGGGCGGCAGGGCGGCCGCGTCGCGTCGCAGGTCGGCGAGGTTCTGCCAGCGGTCGGCGGCGGGGAAGGGGTCCTCGGCGGTGACGCCGGGGAAGCGCAGCGGGGCGTCGTCGGGGTGGTCGACCAGGCGGATCTCCTGGACGGTGGGCGGCTCTCCCCCGGTGTTCTCCCCGTTGTTCGCCTCGGTGTTCACCTCGGTGAGCGCCTGGGTGTGGTCCTGGACCGGTGCCTCGGTGATCTCGTCGCCGTTGTCGAGGATGGTCGGGACGTGCCCGTCCGTCACCTCGCCGGGGTGCTCGGTGACGGAGGGGTGCGGGACGATCCGCTCCAGCACCGGCGCGTGGTCGTGCCGGCGCAGGTGAACGGTGAAGTCGTAACCGCCCGCCTGCTGGTGGGCGAGGAGGCGGTCGTGCATCTGCCGGGCGGCCTCCGCCGTGGGCAGCGGCCCGGTGCGCAGGTCGGCCCGGCGGCCTTCGGGGAGGTGGACGATGGTGACGCTGCTCAGGTCGCGCCAGTGCAGGTCTCCGTGGATCTGGGTCTCGAAGTAGTCGAAGCTCTCCATGCCCTCGGCCAGCATCTTGCGGCCGAAGTCGGCGTCGTGCTCGAAGCCGGTGGCCTCGCCGAAGACCCGGCGCACCAGGGCGGCGTTGCCGTGGTTGAGCAGTGGCAGCAGGTGGGAGTCGGAGGTCACCGAGCGGGCGCCCATCGCGTCCCCGGCGAAGGAGTCCTTGGGGGTGTGGGTGGCGCGGGCGCGGACGTCGTCCTTCCAGCGCATGATGCCGCTGCCGTAGCGCACGGCCACGCCGCGCGGCTGGAGTTCGGAGACCAGGGCCCCGTACTTGGGCAGCCGGGCCGCCGCCTTCTCGTCCGGGCGGAAGACGCTCTCCTCGGTGCGGGTGTCCTGGAAGCGGTCCCGGGTGGAGGGGTCGCGGCGCAGTGTGGCGGAGTAGCTGAGGTGTTCCTCGGTGCCGCCCCGCAGCGAGGTGTTGCCGTCGCCCTGGGAGGTGCCGGTCTGCCAGGAGTTCTTGAACGTCTGCTTGGGGTCGGTCTCCTGGATCAGCAGGTCCAGGAGGGTCCTGGGCGCGGGCCCGGTCCGGGGGGCGTCGCCGCCCGTGGTGCCGAAGGCGTGCTCGCGCGGGCCGGTGCCGGGCGCTCGCTCCAGGGGCAGGTTGGTGACGACGAACATGCTGTCGCGCATGTGGTTCTCGACGGCGGTGATCAGGGTGTCGAGGGCCTGTTCGGTGTCGCGGGGGTAGCTTTGCGCCCACGCCCAGTCGCCCTGGGCGTCGCGCAGGTTCTGCTTGAGTTCGGCGCGTTCGCGGGCGTCGAACTCCAGGCCCTTGCGTTCGGCGAGGACGAGGGCGGCCGCCTGGTCCTCGCCGAGCTTCTTCCAGAAGTCGAAGGGGCGGCGGGGGTCGGCCGTGAGCTGGTCGTACAGGGCGTGGTCGCGCTCGCTCCACTCGCTCGGCCGGTCGTCGCGCAGCACGGCGTTGCGGCGCAGGTGCTCGATCATCTCCAGGTCGCGGGCGCCGGGCACCATGTCCTGGCGGGCGGTCGGCGCCAGCGGGTCGGCGGCGCCGTCGGTGTCGCGGGGGTGGCGCACCAGCGGCATCGGGGCGCCGGTGACCGGTCCCTCGCCGACGTCGAGGACGTGGGCGTCGTCCTCCTGGGTGACGACGCGGGTGTCCTTGGCCTCGGTCTCGGTGACGGTGACGGTGGCGGGGTCGTGCTTGCCGGTGGGGTGGACGGTGACGAACTCCGGCCGCTCCTGGCCCGCTTCGTGGAGCAGGACGAGCTTGGAGCTGCCGTCCGCCTCCTTGGCGACGTACGTCTTGCCCGTCATCGCGTGCACGGTACGGCCGGTGGCGTCCGCGATCTGCCGCAGGCCCTCGTGGGACAGGCCGGCGTTGCACGCCTCCAGCACGATCGGCGACTTCTCCGGCAGCGCAATCACGCTGTCGCGCCGGCGCAGCATCCCGCCGAACTCCCCGTAGGAGACGGCCTTGTAGCCCTCCTTGCCGCCGGGGGTGCGGACGGCGACCTTCAGCTGTTCGCCGGTGCCGTGCAGGTTCGCGAAGTATGGCTTGGACTTCGGGTCCCAGGACACCAGGACGTCCGCGTCGGCGCCGTCGCGTACGCCCGGCTTGTTCTCCCCGCGCCCGTAGGCCTCCCAGTCGAAGCCGCCGTCGGCGCGCACGGCCTTCTTCGGCGCGAAGTCCGGGTTGACGACCTGGTGTTCGGCCGTCGACCGCTCGGAGGGGAAGTTCTGGTGCGTCTCGCGGCGCAGGGCGAAGTCCGTCTCCGTATGGAAGGACCGCCCGACCTTCTCCCCGTTCTCTCCCACCAGGGCGTGCGTCACCAACTCGCCGTCGGTGAGGGGCTGGTGGCCGCCGTTGTCGTGGATGGTGGCGTTGGCCAGGGTCAGGCCGAGCGCGCCGACGCCGCCGTCGCCCTCGTGGTCCTGGTCGTGCTGGTCCCACTGGTCCCAGTGCTGCTCGTGCTGCTCGTGCTGCTCGTGCTGTTCCTGGGCAACGACGCGGTGGTCCGGGCGGTAGCCGGGGTTGGGGACGAAGGTCACCGTGTGCTCGTACACTCCGGTACCGCCGTCCAGCGGGGTGTGGTTGACGATCTCGACGCCGACGATGAACTCCGGGCGGATGCCGCCGGGGAAGGACACTTCCTGCTCGATGTCGGCGAGTTGCCGGTGCGGGAACGTCTCGCGCACGTCGATGCCGCCGGGGGCGTCGATCAGGTAGCGGTGGACGGTGCCCCAGCCGGGGCTCTGGTGGGTCGCCGAGCGCGTGGTGCTCACGAAGATGGAGTCGGGGTTGTCGAAGAGGTACCTCTCCAGGTTCGGGTAGTACTCCTCGTTGCGGGGCCGGAACCCGTGCTCGAACACGTCCAGGTAGTCCCGGGCGCCGTTGTCCCAGCGGAACAGCAGGCTGGTGTCCCAGCGCCAGCGCAGCGGGGTCGCCTGGGCCCCGGCGCCCTCGCCGTCGGAGTCGGAGTCCGAGGCGTTGGCGGCCTCCTCGGCGGCCAGCTGCGAGTCGAGGTCGGCGAAGATCCGGTCACGGTCGAACCCGGTGACCGACGCGTCCCAGTACTCCCCCGTCTCGGGGTGCCAGGGGCCGGCCCCGTGCTCGGGGTGCTCCGGGCCGGGCACGAACCACTGGCCCGCCCCACCGGCCCGGTAGTCGACCACGACGTTGCGCGCCCAGAGCATGTCGTGGAATTCCTGGCCGAGTTCGAAGCCCTGCGGCTCGTCGACGACCTCGCCGCCCTGCTCCTCGTGTTCCTCCCCGTGCTGCGACCAGGAGCTGTCCGAGTCGCTGTCACTGCCGCTGTCGATGATGTTCGGGACGTTCTCGTGCTGCTGCTGCGGGTGCGGCTGCTGCGCGACGGGCACGGGGGCCAGGCCGTCCTGCGGGCGGTTGCGCGACGGCAGGGTGCCGGCCGGGCGCAGTTCCACCGTGAAGGTGTGCTGCTCCTTCGCCGCGAACGCGCGGAGTTTGGCGGCGAGCTTCTCGGCCCGCTGCTCGGTGGGCAGGTGTGCCTGGCCCCGGGCGGCGGGCTGGTCGCTGTTCTCCCGGTGGCTGATGACGATGTGCCGCAGGTCGGACCAGGCCAGCGGGCCGTGGATCTGCGTCTCGAAGTAGCTGTTGGTGTCCATGCCTTCGGTGAGCATCCGCTCGCCGAACTGTGGGTCGTGCTCGAAGCCGGTGGCCTCGCCGAAGACCCGGCGCACCATGGGCTGTTCGCCCCACAGCAGGAGCGGCAGCATGTGGGTGTCGGAGGTCACCGACAGGGCGCCCTTCTCCCGGGGCGTCCAGGAGTCGTTGGGCGTGTGGGTGACCCGGCCGCGGATGTCGTCGGACCAGTGCAGCGCGAACGCGCCGTAGCGCTGCGCCACGCCGTAGGGCTGGAGGTCGGAGACCAGAGCCCCGTACTTGGGCAGCAGGGCGCGGTCCTCCTTCGAGGGGGCGAACTTGCTGTCCTCGCTGCCGGTGTCCTGGAAGAGGTCGCGGGTGTCGTGGCTGCGCTTCAGAGCGGGCGCGTAGCCCATCTGCTCCTCCACGGCGCCGCGGCGCGAGGGGACGACGGCGGCCTGGGAGGCGCCGGTCTCCCAGGCGTTGCGGAACAGGCCCTGCCGGTCGGCCATCAGCTTGTCCAGCAGGGTCTTCGGCTTCCAGCCCCACCCGCCGAGGTTGCGGCCGGGCCCTTCGGGGCCGGCCTGGCGGTTGGCGTTGAGCGGCCGGTCGAAGTGGAAGTTCGTGGCGACGTACATGCCGGTACGCATGTGGCCCTCGACGGCGGTGATCAGCTCCCCGACCTGCTCGGGGGTGTCCCGGGGGTAGTTCGCGGCCCAGGCCCACTCGCCGGTGGCGGCGGTCAGCTTCTCGGTGAGCAGCGCGCGGTCACGCTGCTCGAAGGCCATCGCCTTGCGTTCGACCATGACCAGGGCTGCCGCCTGGACGGGGTGCAGGGAACTCCAGTCGACGCCGGAGCCGTTGAGGCGGTCCAGGAGCGCCTGCTCGTGCTCCGCCTCGTTCAGCGGGTTGTTCGGCGGGTCCTGGAGGTGCTTGACGACGGCGAGGTCCCGCGCGCCCGGGACCATCCGCTGCTTGGACTCGGCGTCCAGGGCGTGGCGGTCGATCTCGGCGTGGAGTTCGCGTACCTCCAGTTCCAGGGTGTCCAGGGTCCGGCGGTGGTGCTCCTCCTGCCACGTTCCCGGTTCCGGTGTCTGCGTGCGCAGTTCGGTGATCCGCTGCTCGCGCGTCTCGGCCGCGGCGGTGAGGTCGCTGCCGTCGTGGTCGAGGAAGGTCGTGAAGTCCGACCGCAGCCTGCCCTGGGCGCGGTCGATCTCGCGCTGCAGCGCGGCGCGGTCGGGGCTGTCCTCGGGCAGGGCGGCCATCCGCTCGCGCAGGGTGGTCAGGTTGCCCCACCCGGTGTGGAACGGGTCGGTGGCGTCCGGGCCGGGCATCCGCCGGGGGACGTCGAGCGGGTGGTCGGCCACCCTCATCGGCCCGCCCTCCGGGGGCGGGGTCACGCCCTCGTCGTGCCCGGCGTCGTGGGCGTCCTCGACGATCTCCGTGATCTCGCCGTCGTTGTCGAGGATGGTGGGGTGCTCGTCCGTCGCCTGGACGGGGTGCTCGGCGGCGGGGGGCTGGGTGACGGAGGGGTGCGGGACGATCCGCTCCAGCACCGGCGGCTGTCCCTGCTCGCGCAGGTGGACGGTGAACTCGTAACCGTTCGCCTGCTGGTGGGCGAGGAGGCGGTCGCGCATCTGCCGGGCGGCCTCCGCCGTGGGCAGGGCGCCGGCCGGCCGGCCCTCGGGGACGTGGACGAGGGTGACGCTGTGCAGGTCGCGCCAGTGCAGGTCGCCGTGGATCTGGGTCTCGAAGTAGTCGTAGGTGTCCATGCCCTCGCGCAGCAGCTGCCGGCCGAACTCGACGTCGTGCTCGAAGCCGGTGGCCTCGCCGAAGACCCGGCGCACCATGAAGCCGACGCCGTAGTTGAGCAGCGGCAGCAGATGGGAGTCCGAGGTGAAGGAGCGGGCGCCCATCGGGCCGCCCGACCAGGAGTCCTTGGGGGTGTGGGTGACGCGGGCGCGGATGTCGTCCTTCCAGCGCATGATCGCGTTGCCGTAGCGCTCGGCCACGCCGCGCGGCTGGAGTTCGGAGACCAGCGCCCCGTACTTGGGCAGCCGGGCGGCGCCCTTGTCGTCCGGGTGGAACACGCTGGTCCGGGCCCAGTCGTCCTGGAAGAGCTCCCGGGTGGCGGGGTCGCGGCGCAGCGTGGCGGCGTAGCCGAAGTGCTCCTCGACGCCGCCTCGGCGCGAGTCGTCGACGGCGGCCTGGGAGCCGCGGGTCTGCCAGGCGTTCTTGAAGGTCTGGTCGGGGTCCTCGATCATCAGGTCGAGGACGGTCTTCCGGGCCGGCTCGGGCCGGGCGGGGGCGCCGCCGGACGGCCCCAGGTCGTTCCTGCGGCTGGCGTTGAGCGCCTTGTCGAGGACGAAGTTGGTGGCGACGAACATGCCGGAGTGCATGTGGTCCTCGACGGCGGTGATCAGGGTGTCGAGGGCCTGCTCGGTGTCGCGGGGGTAGCTTTGCGCCCACGCCCAGTCGCCCTGGGCGTTCCTCAGCCGGTCCTTGAGCATGGCGCGTTCGCGGGCGTCGAACTCCAGGCCCTTGCGTTCGGCGAGGACGAGGGCGGCGGCCTGGTCCTCGCCCAGCTTCTTCCAGAAGTCGAGGGAACGGCGGGGGCCGGGCGCGCTGAGCGCCTCGTACAGGGCGTGGTCGTTCTCGCTCCACTCGCTCGGCCGGTCGTCGCGCAGCACGGCGTTGCGCCGCAGGTGCTCGACCATCTCCAGGTCGCGGGCGCCGGGCACCATGTCCTGGCGGGCGGTGGGCGCGAGCGGGTCGGCGTCGGTGTCGCGGGGGTGGCGCGCCAGCGGCATCGGGCCGCCGGGGATCCTCTCCTCGCCCACGTCGAGGACATGGGCGCCGTCCTCCTGGGGGACGACGCGGTTTTCCGTGCCCTCGGCGACGGGTTCGTGCTTGCCGGTGGGGTGGACGGTGACGAACTCCGGGCGTTCCTGGCCCGCTTCGTGCAGCAGGACGAGCTTGGAGCTGCCGTCGGCCTCCTTGGCGACGTACGTCTTGCCGGTCATCGCGTGCACGGTACGGCCGGTGGCGTCCGCGATCTGCCGCAGGCCCTCGTGGGACAGGCCCGCGTTGCACGCCTCCAGCACGATCGGCGACTTCTCCGGCAGCGCGATCACACTGTCGCGCCGGCGCAGCATCCCGCCGAACTCCCCGTAGGAGACGGCCTTGTAGCCCTCCTTGCCGTCGGGGGTGCGCACGGCGACCTTCAGCTGTTCGCCGGTGCCGTGCAGGTTCGCGAAGTACGGCTTCGACTTCGGGTCCCAGGAGACCAGCACGTCCGCGTCCGCGCCGTCCCGTACGCCCGGCTTGTTCTCCCCGCGCCCGTAGGCCTCCCAGTCGAAGCCGCCGTCGGCGCGCACGGCCTTCTTCGGCGCGAAGTCCGGGTTGACGACCTGGTGTTCGGCCGTCGACCGCTCGGAGGGGAAGTTCTGGTGCGTCTCGCGGCGCAGGGCGAAGTCCGTGCTCGTGTGGAAGGACCGGCCGACCTTGGCGCCGTCCTCCCCGACGAGTTCATGCGTGACCAACTCGCCGCCGGTGAAGGGCTGGTGGCCGCTGTTGCCGGTGGTGTCGTGGATGGAGGCGTTGGCCAGGGCCAGGCCGAGCCCGCCGATGCCGCCGTCGCCCTCGTGGTCCTGGTTCCCGTGGTCCCAGTACTGCTCGTGCTGGTCGAACTGTCCGTGGTGCTCCTGCGGTTCGGCGAAGCGGTGGGCGGGCTGGTAGCCGGGGTTGGGGACGAAGGCCACCGGGTGCTCGTACCAGGTGACGTCCGGGTTCTGCTCGTCGTGCATCAGCGTGATGTCGTTGACGATCTCGACGCCGACGATGAACTCGGGGCGGATTCCGCCGGGGAAGGCCACTTCCTGTTCCGCGTCCGCGAGTTGGCGGTGCGGGAGGGTGGCGCGGACGTCGATGCCGCCGGGGGCGTCGATCAGGTAGCGGTAGCGGGTGCCCCAGCCGGGGCTCTGGTGGGTCGCCGAGCGCGTGGTGCTGACGAACACCGACGCGGGGTTGTCGACGAGGTAGGTCTCCAGCGGCATGTACGTGTCCTCGGCCCGGGGGGCGAACCCCTCGGCGAACACGTCCAGGTAGTGCCGGGTGCCGTTCTCCCAGCGGTACAGCACGCTGTGGTCCCAGCGCCAGTGCAGCGGGGTCGCCTGGGCGCCGGCGCCCCCGGCGTCGGAGTCCGAGTCGGAGTCGTACCCGTGGGCGGCCTGCTCCTCGGCGGCCAACTGCGAGTCGAGGTCGGCGAAGAGACGGTCGCGGTCGAACCCGGTGACGGACGCGTCCCAGTACTCCCCCGCTTCGGGGTGCCAGGGACCGGCCCCGAGCAGGGGCTGCTCCCGGCCGGGGACGAACGGCTGGCCCGCCCAGCCGGCGTCGTAGCTGACCTCGGTGTTGCGCATCGCGAACTCGTCGACGAGCTGGTGCGGGAGCTCGTAGCCCTGCGGCTGCTCGAAGCCCTGGGCGTGGTCGAGGCCCTGCACCTGGTCGTCGCCGTGCTGCGACCAGGAGGAGTCCGAGCCGCTGTCGCTGTCGATGATGTTCGGGACGTTCTCGTGCTGCTGCTGCGGGTGCGGCTGCTGCACGACGGGCACGGGGGTGTGGACGGGCACGGGGGTGTGGACGGGCACGGGCGCGGGGGCCAGGCCGTCGTGCGGGCGGTTGATCCACGGCAGGGTGCCGGCCGGGCGCAGTTCCACCGTGAAGGGGTGGCCCTTCTTCGCCGCGAACGCTTCGAGCTTGGCGGCGAGCTTCTCGGCCCGCCGCTGGGTGGGCAGGTGCTCCTGGCCCCGGGCGGGGGGCGCGTCGCTGTTCTCCCGGTGGCTGATGACGACCTGCCGCAGGTCGGACCAGGCCAGCGGGCCGTGGATCTGCGTCTCGAAGTAGCTGTTGGTGTCCATCCCCTCGCGGAGCATCCGCTCCCCGAAGTCCGGGTCGTGCCGGAAGCCGGTCGCCTCGCCGAAGACCCGTTCGACCATGGGCCGTTCGCCCCACAGCAGCAGCGGCAGCATGTGGGAGTCGGAGGTCACCGACAGGGCGCCCTTCTCCCGGGGCGTCCAGGAGTCGTTGGGCGTGTGGGTGACCCGGCCGCGGATCGTGTCGGACCAGTGCAGCGCGAACGCGCCGTAACGCTGGGCCACGCCGTACGGCTGCAGGTCCGAGACCAGCGCCCCGTACTTGGGCAGCAGGGCGCGGTCCTCCTTCGAGGGGGCGAACTTACTGTCCTCGCTGCCGGTGTCCTGGAAGAGGTCGCGGGTGTCGTGGCTGCGCTTCAGGGCCGGCGCGTAGCCGAAGTGCTCCTCCACGCCGCCGCGGCGCGAGGGGACGACGGCGGCCTGGGAGGCGCCGGTCTCCCAGGCGTTGCGGAACAGGCCCTGCCGGTCGGCCATCAGCTTGTCCAGCAGGGTCTTCGGCTTCCAGCCCCACCCGCCGAGGTTGCGGCCGGGCCCTTCGGGGCCGGCCTGGCGGTTGGCGTTGAGCGGCCGGTCGAAGTGGAAGTTCGTGGCGACGTACATGGTGCCGCGCATGTGCTGCTCGGCGGCGGTGATCAGTTGCTCGACCTGCTCGGGGGTGTCCCGGGGGTACCGGGCCGCCCACGCCCATTCGCCGGTGGCGGCGGTCAGCTTCTCGGTGAGCAGCGCGCGGTCACGCTGTTCGAAGGCCATCGCCTTGCGTTCGACCATGACCAGGGCGGCCGCCTGGACGGGGTGCAGGGCGCTCCAGTCGACGCCGGAGTCGTTGAGGCGGTCCAGGAGCGCCTGCGGGTGTTCCTGCGGGTTCAGCGGGTTGTTCGGCGGGTCCTGGAGGTGCTTGACGACGGCGAGGTCCTTGGCGCCGGGGACCATGCGCTGCTTGGACTCGGCGTCCAGGGCGTGGCGGTCGATCTCGGCGTGGAGTTCACGCACCTCCAGTTCCAGGGTGTCCAAGTGCTGCCGGTGGTGGTCCTCCTGCCACGTTCCGGGTGCCGGCGTCTGGGTGCGCAGCTCGGTGATCCGCTGCTCGCGGTTGCGGGCGGCGGTGGCGAGGTCGCTGCGCTCGTGGTCGAGGAAGGTCGTGAAGTCCGACCGCAGCCTGCTCTGGGCGCGGTCGATCTGCCGTTGCAGCGCCCCGCGTTCGGGACTGTCCGCGGGCAGGGCGGCCATCTGCTCGCGCAGGCCGGACAGGTGGGTCCACCCGGTGGGGAGCGGGTCGGTGGCGTCCGGGCCGGGCATCCGCCGGGGGACGTCGAGCGGGTGGTCGGCCATCCTCATCGGCCCGCCCTCCGGGGGCGGGGTCACGCCCTGGTCGTGCCCGGCGTCCTGGAGCGTGAGGTCCTGGAGTGTGAGGTCGTGGGGCGCGGCGTCGTGGATCGGCGCCTCGGTGATCTCGTCGCCGTTGTCGAGGATGGTCGGGACGTGCCCGTCCGTCACCTGGACGGGGTGCTCGGCGGGGGGCGCGGTGACGGAGGGGTGCAGGAGGGGGACGAGCCGCTCCAGCACCGGCGGCTGCCCCTGCAGGCGCAGGTCGACGGTGAAGTCGTAGCCCTTGTCCTGCCCGTGGGCGAGGAGGCGGTCGCGCATCTGCCGGGCGGCCTCCGCCGTGGGAATCGGCCCGGTGCGCAGGTCGGCCGTGCCGCCCTCGGGGAGGTGGACGATGGTGACGTTGCCCAGGTCGCGCCAGTGCAGGTCGCCGTGGACCTGGGTCTCGAAGTACTCGGGGGTCTCCATGCCCTCGCGCAGCAGGCGCCGGCCGAAGTCGACGTCGTGCTGGAAGCCGGTGGCCTCACCGAAGACCCGGCGGACCATGAAGTCGGTGCCGTAGTTGAGCAGCGGCAGCAGGTGGGCGTCGGAGGTGAAGGAGCGGGCGCCCATCGGGCCCGCCGACCAGGAGTCCTTGGGGGTGTGGGTGACGCGGGCGCGGACGTCGTCCTTCCAGCGCAGGATCGCGCTGCCGTAGCGCACGGCCACGCCGCGCGGCTGGAGTTCGGAGACCAGCGCCCCGTACTTGGGCAGCCGGGCCGCCGCCTTCTCGTCCGGGTGGAACTCGCTCTTGTCGGTCGCGGTGTCCTGGAAGAGCTCACGGCTGCCGGGGTCGCGGTGCAGCGTGGCGGCGTAGCCGAAGTGCTCCTCGACGCCGCCTCGACGCGAGCCAGCCGCGGCGGCCTGGGAGGCACCGGTCTGCCAGGCGTTCTTGAACGTCTGGTCGGGGTCCTCGATCATCAGGTCGAGGACGGTCTTCCGCACGGGTTCGGGCCGGGCGGGGGCGCCGTTGCCTCCGGACGTGCCCAGGGTGATCTGGCGGTTGGCGTTGAGCGGCCGGTCGAGGAAGAAGTTGGTGGCGACGAACATGTTGTCGCGCATGTGGTTCTCGACGGCGGTGATCAGAGTGTCGAGGGCCTGTTCGGTGTCGCGGGGGTAGTTCTGTGCCCAGGACCAGGTGCCGGTGGCCTCCCGCAGCCGGTCCTTGAGGAGGGCGCGCTCGCGGGCGTCGAACTCCAGACCCTTGCGTTCGGCCAGGACGAGGGCCGCGGCCTGGTCCTCCCCCAGCTTCTTCCAGAAGTCGAAGGGGCGGCGGGGGTCGGCCGTGAGGTGGTCGTAGAGGGCGTGGTCGTGCTCGCTCCACTCGCGCGGACGGTCGTCGCGCACCACCGCGTTGCGGCGCAGGTGCTCGACCATCTCCAGGTCGCGGGCACCGGGCACCATGTCCTGGCGGGCGGTCGGCGCCAGCGGGTCGGCGGTGGCATCGGTGTCGCGCGGGTGGCGCACCAGCGGCATCGGGGCGCCGGTGACCGGCTCCTCACCGACGTCGAGCAGGTGGGCGCCGTCCTCCTGGGTGACGACGCGGCCGTCCGCGGCCTCGGTGACGGTGGCGGGGTCGTGCCTGCCGGTGGGGTGGACGGTGACGAACTCCGCGCGCTCCTGGCCGGGTTCGTGCAGCAGGACGAGCTTGGAGCTGCCGTCGGCCTCCTTGGCGACGTACGTCTTTCCGGTGGTGGCGTGCACGGTACGGCCGGTGGCGTCCGCGATCTGCCGCAGGCCCTCGTGGGACAGGCCGGCGTTGCACGCCTCCAGCACGATCGGGGACTCCCTGGGCAGCTCCGCCACGCTGTCGCGCCGGCGCAGCATCCCTCCGAACTCCCCGTAGGAGACGGCCTTGTGCCCTTCCTTGCCGTCGGGGGTGCGCACGGCGACCTTCAGCTGTTCGCCGGTGCCGTGCAGGTTCGCGAAGTACGGCTTGGACTTCGGGTCCCAGGGGACCAGGACGTCCGCGTCGGCGCCGTCGCGTATACCCGGCTTGTTCTCGCCGCGCCCGTAGGCCTCCCAGTCGAAGCCGCCGTCGGCGCGCACGGCCTTCTTCGGCGCGAAGTCCGGGTTGGCGACCTGGTGTTCGGCCGTCGACCGCTCGGAGGGGAAGTTCTGGTGCGTCTCGCGGCGCAGGGCGAAGTCGGCGGTGGTGTGGAAGGCGCGGCCGACCTTGGCGCCGTCCTCGCCGACGAGCTCGTGGGTGACCAACTCGCCGTCGGTGAGGGGCTGGTGGCCGCCGTCGCCGTTGTCGAAGACGTTGGGGTCGTGCTCGTGCTCGGGCTGGTGACCGGCCTGGGGCAGGTACTGCTCGGGGCTGCGGTGGGTGGGCCAGTGGTTGGGGTTGGGGATGAACTCCACCGGCTGGACGTACCGGCCGTGCTCGTCCACGCCGGTGTTGTGGACGACCTCGACGCCGACGATGAACTCCGGGCGGATGCCGCCGGGGAAGGCGACCTCGCCCTCGGCCCCGGCCAGTCCGCCGTGGGGCAGCGACTGCTCGACGTCGATGCCGCCGGGGGCGTCGATCAGGTAGCGGTAGGTGGTGCCCCATTCGTCGTGCCGGGCGTTCGCCAGACGGGTGGTGCTGACGTACGACGAGGGCTCGTTGGCGGTGACGTAGGTGTGCAGGGGCGGGGTGTGGGCGGGGTTGTGCGGCACGAACCCGTTCTGGAACACCTCCTCCGGGTGGCGGTTGCCGTTCTCCCAGCGGTACAGCCGGCTGAAGTCCTGGCGCCACTGGACGGCGTCGCCGTCGGCGATCTCGTCGCGGTCGTAGTGGGTGAGTGCCCAGGTCAGGCCGGGGTGGTCCTCGCTCTCCCAGGGGGCGGCGAGGACGTCGACGGCTTCGTGCTCGGGCAGGTGCGGGGGCAGGTAGGGGAACAGCGTGGCGGCGTCGGCGTCGACGAAGACGTTGCGGGCGTCGAGTTCGTCGACGGCGGACTGGTCCAGCAGGTAGTACGTCGGCTGGACGTCCAACTGCTGGAATCCGTCGGCCAGTTCGTCGACCTCGTCGTGGTGTGCGTTCTGGCCGCCCGCGTCCGATTCGTCGTCGCTGCTGTCGAAGTAGTCGCTGCTGTTGTCGGTCGGGCTGGGCTCGGGGCGGCGTACCGGCGCGGCGGGCGGCGCGACCGGGGTGACGGCCCGGACGGGCCCGGGGGCGCTCTCGGTGTCCGGGTGGAAGGTCTGGAAGTCCCCCCGGTCGCCCGTCGCCGTGTCGCGCACGTAGAGCTTCGGCCCCGCCTCGGACCCGGCCACGCCGGTGCGGCCGGTGGGGGCGTGCACCTTCATGCCGGTCGCGTTGGCGATCTCCTTGGCGTGCACGGCCGACTCGCAGCCCAGCACCACGATCGACGCCTGCTTGCCCTGCCCGGCCGCGTCCTTCAGCGCCACGAGGCTGGGGCGGCGGTTCAGCAGCCCGCCGACCTGCTGCCCGCTGACGGCCTTGGCCGTCCCGCCGTCGGCCAGCGGCAGGTGGAACCCCTCCCGGTCGGAGTGGCCGGCGAAGAAGTAGGTGTGGCGCGGGTCCCACGGCACCTGCTTGGCGCCGCCGGAGCCGGAGTCGCGGTCCGCGTCCCACTGGTGGAAGGCGGTCAGGTCGGAGAGCGAGCGGTAGAGCGTCTCGCGCGAGGCCAGGTCGCCGTCGTGGAAGGCGACCCGCACGGTCGAGGCGCCGTTGCCGCCCTCGATCCGGTCGGTGCGGACCTGCGTGTCCGGGACGGAGCCGCCGTCCGGCAGGTGCACGGCGGCGTCCCGGTCGCGGTCGCCGCCCTGGTTACGGTCGCCGCCCTGGTCGCGGTCGCGGTTGCGGCCCTGGTCCCCGGCGGGGTGGACGGCGCCGGCGGGCGCGAGCGGGCCCGCCGGGGCGTCGGGCCCGGGCTTGGCCGCGGTCTCGCTCTCGTTCCCGGGCTTGCCCTCGTTCCCGGGCTTGACCTCGTTCTCGGCCTCGGGCTTGGGCCCGGTCTCGGCCTCGTTCTCGGGCTTGGGCCCGGCCTCGGGCTGCTCCTCGGACGGGCGGCGGCCGAAGACGTTCTCGTTGACCGCCTCGTGGCCGCGCCAGCGCTCGCCGTCCAGGTCCTCGGGGCCCCAGTGGTCCTTGTAGGCATCGAAGAACTCGCCGCCGTACTGGTTCTTGAGGTCCCGGATCTCCTCCTCCGACACCCGGCGGCCCTCGGCGAGGCGGTCGTAGCCCTCGGCGGCCCGCTCGCGGGCGGGCAGGACGTCGCGTTCGAAGGCGACGTGCCGGTCCAGGCCCTCGGTCAGCCGCTCGCGCTCGCCGCGCCACTTCCCCAACTGCTCGCTCAGGCCCGCCTTGTGGTCGGCGCCCGGGTCGCGCAGCAGGGAGCGGAAGCTCTCCTCGAAGGCGGCGCGGACGCGCTCGGTGTAGCCCTCGCGCACCCGCCGGGCCGCGCTGGAGGCCGGCGGCTCGTAGCGGTCGGAGCGGCCGCCGCGCACCGGCCCCAGGGCCATCTCGACGGAGGCGGCCGTCCCCGCCCGGCGGTCGCCGGACTGCGGGACGGGCTCGACGCCGTCCGGGCCGCCCAGGTCGTGCGGGACCTTCGTCCGGGCGGTGTCCTCGGCGACGCGCAGCGCCGCCTCCCGGGCCCCGTGCAGGGCCAGCAGGCGGTTGGCCTCGGCCTGGGAGGTCAGCCGCTCCAGCTCCGTCTTGAGCAGGGCCGGGTCACGGTCGGCGGCGGTGTGCTCGGCGACCAGGCGGTCGGTGCGGCGGGCGAGGTCCGCGCGGGCGGCGGCCACCGCGCGCGGGGACGGGGCCTCGGCCAGGCCGAGTTCGCGCAGCGCCTCGGGGCCGAACTGCTCGGGGGCGGTGTCCTTCCACGCCGCGGCCGCGTCGTCCACCGCGTCGACGGAGCGCTTCAGCACGGCCTCGCGGACCGCCTGGACGGCGAAGTCGTGGGCCAGCCCGTCCCGGTGGCGTTCCAGGGCCTCCTGGAACTCCGTCTCCAGCCGGGCCCGGCCCAGCCGCGTCGGGTCGACGGGGGCGAGCGCCTCGGCCTTGCCGTCCTTGCCCTCCTTGCCGTCCCCGTTCTCCTTGCCGTCCCCGTTCTCCTCCTCGATCCGCAGGAAGGAGTCCTCGCCGTCGCGGTCGCCGCCGTGCAGGTCCTCCATCCGCTCCCGCAGGGTGTCCGCCATCAGGTCGCGGGCCTCCGGCGACAGCCGGACGTCCTTGGGCACGCCGGCCGCTTCCAGCAGCGCGCGGTCCCGCTCGGGGAGCTTGTCCGCGGACCAGTCGGCGTGGGCCTCGTCGACGACCCGCTCGATCTGCTCGTTCGCCCCGGCGCGCGCCTGACGCACGTCCAGGTCGCGGGCGGCGTGGTCCAGTCGGCGCTCCAGCGCCCGGGCGGCCTGGGCGTTGCGCTCGGGGGTGATGTCGGTGCGGGCGGTGAACAGCTGGGCGATGTCCTGCTCGGCGTCGGCCCGGAACTTCTCCGAGGCCTCGCGGCGGATCTCGGAGCGGGCGTGGTCGCCGGAGTGCTCCGGCCCGAGGCCGCGGTCGGCGAGCATCCGGTCGAAGCGGTTCGTCGCGAAGGTGAGCGCGAGTTCGCGGGCGCCGGCCAGTTCCAGGCGGTCCGCGGCGCCGGCCAGGATCTCCTCCCGCTCGTGCGGGCGCGCCTCGATGTCGGCCCGCATGGCGTCGCCGGCCCGGCGCCACACCGGGGTGTCCGGGCCCGCGAGGGTGCGCAGTTCCCGGGGCAGGCGCCCGGCGCCCTCGGCCAGGCGGACCTCGACCTCGCGGTGCGTCGCCTCCTTCGCCTCGATCGCGGCGAGCCTGGCGTCGTGGTCCTCGGCGATCGACTGCTGCTTGTCCTGCCAGGCCGTGCGGCGGGCGTCGCCGGCGGGCGCCTTCACGTGCTCGGGCGCGTCGACCCGGTGGTAGAGGTGGCCGGAGGCGGTGGCCGCGGGCACGGCCGGGGCGGGCGCGACCGGGCCCTCGGGGACGTGCGGGCCGGGCGCGTCGAGCTTCGGGTCGCGCGGCGGGGTCGCGGGCGGGGTGGCGGGCGGCACCGGCTGCTGAGGGTCCGGGCGGTTCGGGTCCGGGCGGGGCGGCTCGGGACGGTCCGGGTCGGGGCGGTTGGGGTCCGGACGGCTCGGGTCGGGCCGGTTCGGGTCCGGGTGGCCGGGCGCGGCCGGCCCGGGGACGTCGCCGGGGCCGCCGCCGCTGGTGCGCACCGGCGGCACCGGGGCCGTGCTCCGGTCGTTGCCGTTGCCGTTCGCGTTCCCGTTCCCGTTCGGGTGCGACTGCGACTGCGACTGCGGGCTGTTGTCGCTGCTCTGCCGTCCGGCCGACCCGGCGGGGCCGCCGTTCGTGGCGGTCCTGGAGTCGTCGTTGTGCAGGGGCGGTTCGTTGTGCTCGTCGACGACGGTGCTGCGGCGCGCCGGGTCGGGCCTGGACTGCTGCGGCTCCGGCTGCGGCGGCTTCACGGCGCTGTTGCCGCCGTTCGCGTCGGCGGACGCGGTCGCGGTGCTGCCGCGCTCCCCGCTGTTCGCCTGGTTGCCGCCCTGGTTGCCGTTCTGGTTGCCGGTCCTGGAGTTCCCGGCGCCCTGGTTCCCGGCGCCCTGCTTCTCGGCCCCGGGCACCTCGGGCGTGCCCTCGGTCTTCCTGGGCACCGGCGGGGGCACGGCGGCGCCGTCCTTGCCGACCGGTCCGGTCGTGGACTTGGGCGGGCCGGAGGCGGAGTTGCGCTCGTCGCCGCGGGACTGCGTCTCGACGGGCCGCGCGGGGGCCTTCGGGTCCCAGCCGCCGTCGACCGAGGAGTCGAAGCTGGTCTTGCCGTGGGGGTCGGCGAGGACGCCCTCGCCGTTGTCCGCCGGGTGGTGGCTGCCGGAGCCGAGGACGGTCGAGCCGGACAGCTCGGAGCCGCCCGACCTGATCGAGGCGCCGTCGCCGCCGGACAGCCGCGGCGCGTTGATCTGGTCGATGTGCCCGGGCCGGGGCACCGGGAACGGCGCCGAGTGCCCGCCCATGTTGCTGATCACCGAGAGGAAGGTCAGCGGGTGGGTCATGGGGTAGTTGGGGCCGGAGTCCGCGGTGATCCGGGAACTCTCCAGGTTGCGGACGAAGTCCGCGTAGTGGATGGTCAGCGGCGAGGCGAGGCCCATGAGCATGTGCCGCATGCCGGCCATCATGAAGCCGCCGACGAAGCTCATCCCGCTGGCTTGCCACTCGCCGTTGTAGATCGTGTTGTAGATGCCCTCGGTGAGGTACTGGTTGATGCCCGACTCGAACTGGCTTCCCAGCACGGCCCCGAGGTGGAACATCTTGTTCATCTTGTTGACGCCGCCCGCGAGTTCGGGCATCTTCTCGGCCAGCAGCTTGAGTTCGGGGGTGAGCGCGACCCGGCCGCCGTCCTTGGCGATGTTCTCCAGGGACTCGATGAGCGCTTCCTTGCTGCCCTCCTTCATCACCGTCTTGAGGGAGTGCTGGGCGAACTGCTTGCCGATGTGCTCGCCCATCTCCCGGGCGAACTTGTCACCGATCTCCTTGCCGAGCTCCTTCTCGAAGAGTTCCCCGAGCTCGCGCACGAACTTCTCGCCGGTCGCGGCGCCGACCTTGCCGCCCTTCTTGAAGCCCTTGGCCAGGTACTGGGCGTTCTCCTTCAGGAGGTTGGAGATGCTCTGGGCGAACTTCTCGGCCGCCTCGTTGCCGAGCAGCCGGCCCAGGCCCTCGCCGGCCTCCTTGCCCGCGCCCTTGAGGGAGCCCTTGAGGGAGCCCTCCCCCAGCTCCTTGGCCACCGACTTGATCGACCCGCCGGCGACGCTCCCGGCCACGCTGCCGGCCAGGTCCTTGCCCACGCCCTTGAGGGCGTTCTCGCCGACCTCCTTGCCGACCCCCTTGAGGGTGACCCCGGTCAGCCCCTTGATGACGTCCTTGAGGGCGCTCTCCACGAACAGCTTGGCCAGCTTGGGGCCGAGCAGCTTGCCCAGTCCCTCGCCCAGCAGGCTGAGCGGCCCGCCGATCGCGCCGCTGATCGCGCCGAAGATCGCCGCCTGCTTGGTGAGGTCCTTGTCCCACTCGTGCCGGTCGCCGTGGCCGAACTGGATGCCCTGGATGATCGCGTCCAGCATCAGGCCGCCGACGATGCCGCCGAAGGTGTGCATGACGATCAGCTGGACGAGCTTCTTCAGCAGCGCCAGGAGGAACTGCCTCGTCAGGATCTTCTTCCACACCAGCGCCGTGAGCGAGGCGCCGCCGGTGAAGACGGCCCAGGCGATGGCGAGGGCGATCTCGAAGAGCAGCTGGACGAGCTGGCCGATCGCCATCCACTTGGTGTACTCGACGGTGTTGGCGACCTTGCCGGCCAGCTCGGCCAGCTGGGTGCAGAGTTCACCGGCCTTGCGCAGCGGGTCGCTGGTGGGGTCCTGGCTGACGAACGGCGCCCACTCCCTCTGGAAGGCCTTGGCGGCCTCGCCTTCGAGCCGCTGGGAGCAGTTCTGCACCGCGTCCAGGATGTACTCGCTCAGCTTCGGCAGGTCCTGGGCCAGCGCGAGGTAGTCGTCCCGTACGTCGCGCAGCAGCCCCTCGTCGGACTCCGGCCACGGCATGCCGCTGATGACGTGGAAGAACTGCCCCACACCCGGGGAGACGTGGATCGAGGAGTGGGGCATGGCGCGGGGGCCTCCGGCTGCGGGGCTGGCGGTACGGGGGTGCGGGGGCGGGCGGACGGGGGCCCGGACTCAGGGGCTAGCGGCGGGAGTTCACGTCAGGCCCACGTTGTGCTCGTCGGTGGCGTCGAAGAGGTCGGCGGTGTCCTGGCCGTGCTGGGACATCGCCTTGAACTTGTTGCTGATCTGCAGGGTCAGCGCGAAGAGGTCGGCGCTGGGCTTGTCGATCTTCTCGTGGTACTGCTTGCCGATGTCGTCGCCGCCGCCGGCCTTGACGTTCTTCTCCTTGATGTCGTCCATCTCGCCGTTGATCTTCTTGACGAGGGCGGACACCGCCTCGAAGTCGGAGAACGCCTTCTTGGCGCCCTCCTCCTTGCGCAGGGTCTTAGCCATTGAACTCCTCCTGCTTGTGGGACTTGCCCGTCCGGTCGGCGCCGGGGCGCATCGCGGTGAGCGGGGCCAGCAGCGCCTCCAGGTCGAGGCCGCCGTCGGCCCCGAACGGGTCCTCGTCCTCGCGTTCGCCGGTGAAGCCCATCCGCAGCGCATCCCCGACGCCCTCGAAGCCGCGCATCTCGGCGGTGATCTGGTCGCCCATCCGGGCCTTGGCCTCGTTGAGGACGTCCTTGAGGACGGTGCTCAGCTCGGCCGGCGCCATGGACTGGTAGGCGGTGGTGTGGAAGCTCAGCGCGAGCAGCTCGCCCTGGGGGCCGACCTTCGCGGTGACCATCCGGTCCTTGCTGGTCGCCGCGGCGGTCATCGCCTGCATCCGGCGCGTCGACTCGGCCAGCTTCTCCTGCTGCTCCGCCAACGAGGCCATGGCCTGGTTGAGTTGATCCTCGAACGAGTACGACATGCCTTCTTCTTCCGTTCCTTGTCCCGGGGCGGCGTCCCGTGCCGGGACGCCGCCCGCTGCCCTGGGTAGCGCGCCGCTCAGCGGCCGATCACGCCGCCGACCGCGCCGGTGTCGGTGCCCCACACCTCTTCGTCCTCGGCGAGCCAGGTGGTGCGCTGGCGGTCCTTCTCGCCCTGGCCCATGCCGCCGCCCATGCCGCCGCCCATCGGCGGCATCATCGGCATGCCGCCGCCGCTGGTGGACACCGACCGGCCGCGCATCGCGGCCGCCTCCTCGGCGGCCAGCGCGGCGGCCTTCTGGGTCGCGGCCTTCTCGGCGGCGGCGGACTCGGCGCTCAGGGCGGCGGCCGTCTTGCCGCCGGGGCCCAGGCCGCCGCTGTTCTCGATGGCCTGCGGGCTCATCCCGCCGCCGGAGCCGATCAGCTTGGGCCCCGAGCCGCCGCCGGAGGACAGGCCGGAGCCGGAGCCGCCCGCGCCGCCGAGGAGGCTCGCGTACGAGGGCAGGGAGCCGGAGCCCGACCCGGAGCCGGAGCCGGACAGCCAGTCGGTGCCGCCGCCGTGGTCGCCGAAGGAGGAGCCGAGGTCGAGCTTCCAGTCGGTGCCGGTGGACGGCGGGCGGATGCCGCCGCCCCCTCCCCCGCCGCCACCGCCGCTGCCCCCGCTGCCGACCAGTTGGTCGATCGCGTGCTGGCGGTCGGTGTAGCGCTGGGAGATGTCGGAGATCGGGCGGCCGGTGGAGTCGAGCAGCGTGCCGTCCCCGGCGATGGAGGCGCCCTTGGGCAGCACCACCGGGTTGCCGTCGCGGTCCAGCACCTCCTTGTCGTCGGGGCCGATGACCGTCCCGTCCTCGCGGATCCTGGACCCCTTGGGCACCTTGGCGTTCTGCCCGTAGATGCCGCCGCCGGTGCCCGGCGGGATGTCCGAGCCCGGCGGGACGATGACCGGCTTGCCGTCCTTGCCCATGACCTTCTGGCCGTTGGCGTCGTACACCTGGCCGTCCTTGCCGATGTAGCCGCCCGGGGGCAGCATGACCGGCTTCTTGTCGGGGCCCAGGACGGGTTTGTGGTCCTTGTCGAGGATGGGCGTGCCCGCGCCGTTGCCGCCGATGCCGTCGCCGCCGCTGCCGCCGCCGGGCCCGATGACCGGGGGCGGCGGGGGCAGGTGGGTCTTGTTGCCGGCGCCCTTGCCGTCGCCGCCGCCGGCGCCGCCTCCCCCGGCCCCGCCGCCCAGGTCGAACTTGTTGCCGTCGCCGCCCCCGGCGCCGCCCCCGGCGCCGCCCTTGCCGTCGCCGCCGCCGGCCCCGCCGCTGCCGTCACCCGTGCCCGGGCCGGGCGGTGCCTGGCTGGGCAGGTCGAGGCTGATGTTGACGTAGCCGCGGCCGAAGTCCGCGACCAGCGTGGCGTAGTCGGCCTCCAGGGGGGCCGTCGGGTCGCCCGTCCTGCGCACGCTCACCGCGGCTGTCTGGGGATCCTCCACCTGGTAGGGGAAGGTCCTGTCGTCGAGGTACTTCTGGACGTTGCCCAGCCAGATCCCCTTCGCCTTCTGCTCCAGCGCGGTGTAGAAGGCGTCCTGCATGGCGTCGCCCAGCGAATTGGAGATGATGGACTTCACCTGGCCGTTCTCGCCGAAGGTCGGCGTGACGCCCACCATCTCCTGCGCCAGGGCCTCGTAGACGGCGCGCGAGGGCCACAACGTCCCGGAGTCCCACCACTTCGAGTGGACGCCTCGCAGGCCGGCGACCGTGACCGGGATCTGGTCGGCCGCCTTGTCGAGGTCCTTGGGGTGGTTCGTGGTGTCCAGCTGGAGGCGGATGCTCTCGAATTCCAGCGCGTACCGCTTGAGCAGCATCTTGAACTCGCCGGCCGCGTCACCCTGCCAGTTGCTGTCCGGGCCGTCGATCAGGTCGGCCCACTTGTTCACCCTCGGCTGCCACTCGTCCAGCCACTTGCCCACGTCCCGCAGGCCCTGCGCGGCGACCCGCAGCGTCCGCGGGTCGATCCCGGCGTTGCCGCCCCCGTTCGACAGCGGTGCGAAGATCCCCTCGTGCTGGTGGATGAACTGGGACAGCGGCTTGTCCGCGTCGTTGCCCCAGTCCGTGTAGTTGATCGGGATCCCGATCAGGATGTAGTGGTTCACCTTGTTGTAGGTGTAGTTCCACGCCCACCACACGTCGGGCTTGCTCTCGCCCTCCTTGGCCATGTCCGTGTGGCCGGTGTCGACCGTGTTCCCGAAGTAGAACTGGTAGCCCGTCGTGCCTTTCGAGACCTTGTCCGGCCTGATCCAGGACTTGGCCCCGGTGGGCAACTCCGCGACCGTGCCCCGTTGGACGATCTTCTGGTCCGGGCCGGAGAAGAACGCGAGAACCTGCTCCCAGGTCGCGGCCATCAGTCCCCCTGCATGTTCGTTACGGTCAACTCTTGTACGGTCACTTGGACTTGGGCGGAGCCGCGCTCGACACCTTGGTGAGGACCTCCATCATCTCGGCCGCCGTCATGGCGTCCTCGTGGGCCTGTTCCATGATCGTCAGCGTCAGCTGGATCTTGATCTGGGCCTGGCGCATCTGGGCCTTGAGGGTGCCGAGGTCGGTGGCCAGACCGGTGGCCAGCTCCTTGAAGTCGATCACGATCGAGTCCGCGAGGAACAGCTTGCTCCCCACCAGCAGCGAGTTGCCCGTCCCGTCCAGGATCCCGGCGTAGCGCTGCATCACCTCGTAGCCGGGGTTCTTGTTGAGGCTGTCCAGCAGTCCGCCGATCTCCTTGTCGGCGAAGTACTGGAGGTCGTCCTTGTTGACGCTGAGCGTGTGCCCGTAGTCGGGCTCCGTGGGCGTGCCCATCAGCTGACGCCGGCTGCGGCGCGCTTGTCGGCGTCGCGCAGCAGGCCGTGCATCTCGCGCAGGATGCCGGCGCCCACCTTGATGTCGTCGGTCATGCTGCCGTCCTGGCCGGCGAGGACCTGGTAGAAGGCCGCGGCGGCGGTGGCGAGGTCGCCGGAGAGCTCGGCCTGGGCGGTGCGGATGGCCGTCATGCAGTTCTCCATGGCGGTGTGCATGCCCTGGCCGGCCTGGTCCAGGGCGTCGGCGGCGTCGTCGATGTTGGCGTGGTTGAGCAGGATGTTGGCCATGGGGGGTCCTCTCGGTCGGGGCGTCGGCGGGCTGGGGCGGGGGCCTGGGTCAGGGGTTGAGGCCGTTGTAGACGTCGGCGGAGGGGCCGGAGCCCCAGCTGCCGCCGATTCCCAGGGCCTCGTCGTGGGCGTGGCTGACCTGGCGGTGGCCGGCGCCGAAGGTGCCGTGGAAGGTCTGGTAGGCGTTCTTGAGCTGCTGGTAGCGGCCCTGCCAGTCCTGGATCTTGCCCTGGTAGGCCGTGCTGCAGGCGGCGCGGAAGTGCTGCTGGACCTCGGAGTTGACGTTCTCGACCTGGGCGCCGGCGCGCATCATCGCCTCGATGTGGGTCTCCAGGGTCGTCAGGACGCGCTGGATCGCGGCATCGTCTGTCTGCAGGTTGGGGGCCATCGGGAGGGGCTCCTTCTCGGTCGGGGACCCGGGGTTCGGGCCGCCGGGTTCATCTCAGGTCAACGGCGCTGCGGGGTGCGGTGGTTCACCGTGTGCAGGCCGGGGCCTGCGGGTCGGCCGCGGCGGGGGCGGCGGCGCCGGTGAGCGCGGCCGGGTCGAGGCTGGGGCCGGTGGGCAGCAGGGTCAGCAGCGGCCCGGGCAGGCCCGCGGGGGCGGTCTCGCCGTAGCCGAGCTGTTTGGCGACGGCGGGCGAGGCGAGCGGGTACTTCACCCCGTTGTCGGTGACCAGGTAGAGGGTGGTGCCGGTGCCGGCGGTGGACAGGGCGCGCACCAGGGCGCCGCCGCCGGGGCGCACCGCGATGGTGTCGGCGGTGGCGCAGGCGGGCTCGATGCCGGGCTGGGCGGTGGGGGCGGGGCCCTGGACGGCGGTGTCGTCGACGAGGGTGACGGCGGTGGTGGGCGCGGGGTCGCCGGGGCGCAGTTCGGCGCAGACGTCGCGGCCCTGGGGGGCGGTGAGCAGGTCGGGCGGGGCGGTGGGCAGGGCGCCGGCCTGGGCGGCGGGGGCGGGGGGCGCGCTGTGGGCGGCGAGGTCGCCGGCGCCGACGGCGACGGGGGTGACGGCGGCGTTCTGGTAGGCGCTCTGCTGGGTGCGCTGGTCGTTGCGCAGCAGTTCGAAGGCCATGGTGGTGAGGGGGGTGAGT
Source organism: Kitasatospora sp. NPDC056446 (assembly GCF_042796115.1). NCBI lineage: Bacteria > Bacillati > Actinomycetota > Actinomycetes > Kitasatosporales > Streptomycetaceae > Kitasatospora > Kitasatospora sp. NPDC056446. Next base: position 39,123 of record NZ_JBHTRF010000061.1, read on the forward strand.
CCGGCGGTGGTGAGGAGGTAGGGGTCGCCGTTGGGGCCGGTGAAGAGCTGTCCGACGCGGGTGGGCTTGGTGGCGAGGTCGGGGCCGGGGGTGCCGCGCTGGTCGGTGTCGGGGGCGGCGAGGTCGGGGCCGGCGGGCAGGGCGTTGAGGAAGGCCTGGGTGACGGGGCGGGCGGTGGCGGCGCTCTGGCCGAGGGCCTGGCGGGCGCCGTTGCGGGTGTCCAGGCGCAGGCGGCGGCCGTGCCACAGCAGGTGGGTGGTGCCGTCGGGGGCGGTGACGAGGAGGCCCTGGTTGTCGGTGAGGGCGGTGCCGTGGGTGGCGGGGTCGATGGCCAGGGCGAGTTGGGGGCGGCGGTCGCCGGAGGGGCCGGGGCGCAGGGCGGCGCAGGCGAGCCAGGGGGCGGTGGCGAGGCGGTCGGGTCCGGGCAGGCCGTCGGGGGCGCCGAGGATGCCGAGGGGGGCGCCGCGGGGGGTGTCGGCCAGGGAGTTGGCGCTGACCTGGTCGACGGTGAGCTGGTCGCCGGCGATGAGGCGGGCGGTGGTCTCGTTGAGGAGGGGGTGCAGGGCGCCGTCGAGGTAGAGGTAGCGGGCGCCGCTCTCCTTGACCAGGACGAGGGTGCCGGGTTTCTTCCAGGCGGTGGCGCCGCCGGGGACGACGATGCCGTAGACGGCGGCGATGAGGCAGGCGAGGGCGGCGATGATGATGCCGGTGGTCATGCCCCGGGAGGTGCGTCCGGTGGGGGCGTCGGGGGCGTCGGGTTCGCCGCGGAGCATGCCGGTGGCGAGGCGGCCCATCACGAACAGGTGGGCCTGCACCTGGTCGCGCTTCGACTGCATGGCGTGGTTCTCCTCGGGGGCGGGGTGCGGGGTGCGCGGCGGGGTGCGCGGCGGGGGCCGGGTCAGCCGGCCGGGGCTGGGGGCGGGTCAGCCGGCGATGGCGCGCAGTCCGTGGTAGGTGCCGGCGGCGGCGAGGGCGAGCGGCAGGAGGGCGACGGCGGCGAGGGTGTGCAGGAGGTCGGCGGCGCGTCCCCAGTAGGGCAGCAGGCGGCGGCCGGGGATGGTCCAGGAGACGGTGGCCAGGACGGCGGCGGTGGCGAGCAGGGCGGCGAGCAGGCCGAGGCGTTCGGCGGTGGACCGGCCGAGGGCGAGGTGGGTGGTGAGCAGGACGGGGCCCAGGGCGCCGGGGACGAGGACGGCCAGGCGCTGGGGGATGCTGCCGATGCCGCGGGAGTGCAGCAGGAGCAGCAGGGACAGGGCGCAGGTCAGGGCGGTGGGGGCCCAGCCGTCCTGGCCGGTGAGGACGGTCAGGCACAGGGCGAGGACGGGTGCGAGGGCGAGGTGGAAGGCCGTCAGGAAGCCGTCGGCGACGGCGCTGCGGGTGCGCACGGAGGCGGCCGGGACGGCTTCGATGCCTTCCTGGAGTTCTTCGGCGTTGCGGGGCAGGGCGGGCAGGCGCAGTCCGGACAGGCGGAAGCACAGGCCGGGCAGGAAGGCGGCGGTGACGACGGGAACGACGGCGAGGGCGGCGGCGGTGGCGGGCGGGGTGAGTCCGGTGAGCAGCAGGGCGCCGGCGGCGGTGACGTGCAGGGCGAGCAGGACCAGGCCGAGGAAGAGCGGGGCGGAGCAGCCGACGGCGGCCATGGCGAGGACGGCGGCTCCGGCGGCGGCGCAGCCGCCGGCGAGCAGGCGGGCTCCGGTGGCGGAGGGTGCGGTGCCGGTGGTGAGCAGGGCGCCGGCGAGGGCGAGGTAGGGGACGGCGGTGGCGCCGAGCGCGGTGCCGGCGGCGGCGTCGCCGACGGCGCGGGAGGCGCTGAGGGCGCCGAGGAGCAGGAACAGGCCGGTGGCGGCGGCGGCGCCGGCCCGCAGGTGGTCGGGGCCGGGCAGCAGGAGCAGGGCGAGGCCGCCGGCGAGGGCGGTGAGGGCCAGGGCCAGGGCGGTGTGGTGGGTGAGGGCGGGGCGCCAGGTGTCGGGGCGTTCGCGCATGCCGGTGGCGAGGCCGTCGGCGAGGTCGTCGTAGTGGACTTCGGGCAGGGGGTCGCGGCGGGGGCGCAGGTAGAGGTCCTCGCCGTCGTGCAGGTCGAGGGCGTCGGCGTCGAGTTCCTCGTCGAGTGGGGGGTGGCCGAGGCGTTGGAGGATCCAGCCGTCGTGTTCGGCGCCCTGTTCGGCGAGGTCGTCGCCGGCGTGGGCGAGGACGGCGGGCAGCAGGTCGCCGATCGGTACGTCGGCGGGGATGGCGAGGTCGAACACCGCCTCGGGTGCGTGGAACCTCAGTCGGCACAGTGCGGCCAGGGCGGTCCCGTTGGCGCTCCCGTTCAAGGCTCTCCTCGCGTGTGTGCGGCCGTGGCCGTCCCGCCCGGGGGGCGGTGCTCCGTCACCTTGGGGCACGGGCGGCGGGGGTCGCGGGGTTCACCGGGTGGCCGGTTCTCGTGGGTGGGGTGAACCACGGACGGGGCGCCGTCCGTGGTCCTGGGCGGACGGCGCCCCGGACCACGGGGGCTTCGCGGACCGTCCCCCCTGGGTGCGAGGAGCCGTTTCGTTGAGTGTGGTGCTGGTCGACCGTCCGCCTCGGCGCCCCGGGCCGGCGATGCCCGACGGCGAGATCCAGTTGCAGGAGCCGCCGGTCCTGCCGGAGTCGCAGAGCGGCATGTCGAGCATGATCACGATGGCGCCGATGGCGCTGAGCTCGCTGTCGATGGTGTTCATGTTCCTGCGCCCGGGTGAGAGCGGGGGGCTGCTCAGCTACGTGGCGATGGGCATGATGGGCCTGTCGGCGGTGGGCATGCTGGTGACCTCGCTGATCCGGGGTTCCAGTGACCGCAAGCGGGAGCTGCGGGCGGAGCGGCGGGACTACCTGCGGTACCTGTCGCAGATGCGCCGTCAGGTGCGCGGGCACATCGTGCGCCAGCAGGAGGCGCTGGCGTGGCGGCACCCGGCGCCGGAGGCGGTGGCGTCGCTGGTGCGCACCTCGCGGCTGTGGGAGCGGCGCAGCGCGCACCCGGACTTCGGTGACGTGCGGGTCGGGGTGGGGCACCAGCGGCTGGCGGTGCGGCTGGCGCCGTTGTCGACCAAGCCGGTGGAGGACCTGGAGCCGTTGTGCGCGCACGCGCTGCGGCGGTTCATCCACGCGTACGGGACGGTCGCCGACCAGCCGATCGCGGTGTACGTGCGCGGGTACGCCCAGGTGCTGGTGCGCGGTGACGACCGGGAGGCGGCGCGGGCGCTGGCGCGGGCGATGCTGGCGCAGCTGGCGCTGTTCCACGCGCCGGACGAGCTGCGGATCGCGGTGGTGTGCGACGCGGAGCAGCGGGGGCAGTGGGAGTGGGCGAAGTGGCTGCCGCACGCGCTGCACCCGGTGGACACCGACGCGCTGGGGCCGGTGCGGCTGGTGGCGGGGTCGGTGGCGGAGCTGGAGCAGGTGATGGGGGCGGAGTTCGCGGGGCGCGGGCCGTGGGAGCCGGATGCGCAGCCGAGCCGGGACGAGCCGTTGACGGTGGTCGTGCTGGACGGGGTGCAGGTCGGTCCGGGGTCGCGGGCGGCGCTGGCGGGGTGGCGCAACGCGGTGCTGCTGGACCTGGGCGACACGCTGGAGTGGAAGCCGTTGCGGCACCGGTTGCGGCTGCGGATCGAGGAGGGCCGGCTGGCGATGGTGGGGGCCGACCGCAACCACCGGGACGAGGTGACCGAGCTGGGCCGGCCGGACGCGCTGGGTCTGGCGGCGGCGCGGCGGCTGGCCGGGCTGATGGCGCCGTACCGGATCGGGGACCAGTCGGAGGGCGCGGAGCCGTTGGCGGGCGACTTCGACCTGGTGTCGCTGCTGGGCATCCGTGACCTGCACCGGCACGACGTGGCGGAGAACTGGGCGCGGCGCGGGATCGCGGACCGGTTGCGGGTGCCGCTGGGGGTCGCGGCGGACGGCAGTCCGGTGGAGCTGGACATCAAGGAGTCGGCGCAGGGCGGCATGGGTCCGCACGGGATGCTGATCGGGGCGACCGGGTCGGGCAAGTCGGAGCTGCTGCGCACGCTGGTGATGGCGCTGGCGATGACGCACTCCTCCGAGGTGCTGAACTTCGTGCTGGTGGACTTCAAGGGCGGGGCGACGTTCCTGGGGCTGGACCGGCTGCCGCACACCTCGGCGGTGATCACCAACCTGGCCGACGAGGCGGCGCTGGTGGACCGGATGCGCGACGCGCTGCACGGGGAGCTGGTGCGCCGTCAGGAGCTGCTGCGGGCGGCGGGCAACTACAGCTCGCTGCTGGACTACGAGACGGCGCGGGCGGGCGGGGTGGCGCTGGAGCCGCTGCCGACGCTGTTCGTGGTGGTCGACGAGTTCAGTGAACTGCTGGCCGCGCACCGGGACTTCATGGACCTGTTCATCATGATCGGCCGGTTGGGGCGGTCGCTGGGCGTGCACCTGCTGCTGGCCTCGCAGCGCCTGGACGAGGGGCGGATGCACGCGCTGGAGTCGCACCTGTCGTACCGGATCGGTCTGCGGACGTTCTCGGCGATGGAGAGCCGGGGGGTGCTGGGGGTGCCGGACGCGTACCAGCTGCCGTCCCAGCCGGGCAACGGGTTCCTGCGCAGCGACATCGCCACGCTGACCCGGTTCAAGGCCGCGTACGTGTCGGGGCCCTACCGGGCGCCGCGTCCGGCCGAGGCGCGTCAGCGGGCCGCGGCCGGGCAGGTCGCGGCGTACGGGACCGGGTACGTGGCGCCGCGTCAGCCGGTCGCGGTGCCGGCGGAGCCGGAGCCGCAGGAGGAGCAGGACGGCCGCAGCCTTTTGGCGATCGCGGCGGAGAAGCTGGTGGACGCCGGCCCCCCGGCGCACCAGGTGTGGCTGCCGCCGCTGGGTGTGCCGCCGACCCTGGACCAGCTGCTGCCGCCGCTGGCGCCGCACCCGCGGTACGGGCTGACCACGGAGACGGACGCGGGGCGGGGCACCCTCCAGGTGCCGGTGGGCGTGGTGGACCGCCCGTACCAGCAGGTGCGCGACCTGCTGACCGCCGACCTGTCGGGCGCGGGCGGGCACGTGGGCATCGCGGGCGGGCCGCAGAGCGGCAAGAGCACGCTGCTGCGCACCCTGGTGACCGCGCTGGCGCTCACCCACACGCCGCGCGAGGTGCAGTTCTACTGCCTGGACTTCGGCGGTGGCACGCTGTCCTCGCTGCGCGGCCTGCCGCACATGGGCGGGGTGACCGGGCGGCACGACCCGGAGCGGGTGGTGCGCACGGTGGCGGAGGTCAACAGCATCCTGGCGCGGCGCGAGCAGCGGTTCGCGGAGCTGGGCATCGACTCGGTGGCGGCGTTCCGGCGGATGCTGGCGGCCGGTGATTTGGCCGACGAGCCGCACGGCGACGTGTTCCTGGTCGTCGACGGCTGGAACACGGTGCGCCAGGAGTTCGCGGACCTGGCGCCGGCGCTGACCCTGATCGCCCAGCGGGGCCTCAACTACGGCATCCACCTGATCGTGGGCACCACCCGCTGGGGCGAGGTGACCGGTGCGCTGCGCGACCTGCTGGGCACCCGGTTCGAGCTGCGGCTGGGCGACCCGGTCGACTCCTCGATCGGGATGCGGATCGCGGCGACGGTGCCCAAGGTCCCCGGGCGCGGCCTGACCCCCGAGGAGCTGCACTTCCTGACCGCGCTGCCGCGGATGGACGGCAGCGGCAGTACCGAGGACCTCGGCGACGGGGTCGCGGACCTGGTCGACGCGGTCGCCGAGCACTGGACGGGCCCGCGCGCCCCGGAGGTGCGGATGCTGCCGCTGCACCTGCCGGCGGCGGCGCTGCCCGCCCCGGAGGGCCGGCTGCGGGTGCCGCTGGGCCTCCAGGACGTGTCGATGGCCCCGCTGTGGCACGACTTCGAGGAGTCGGCGCACCTGGTGGTGGTCGGTGACAGCGAGTCGGGCAAGACCAACCTGCTGAAGCTGGTCGCGGCCGGGATCACCGGCGCCTACCGGCCCGACGAGGCCCGGATCATGCTGGTCGACTACCGCCGGGTGCTCCAGGGCGCGGTGCCGGAGGAGTACCGGCTGGGGCACGCGGTCGCGGTGGACGTGCTGCGCCAGATCGTGGACGGCGCGGCACGGGCGATGGCCAACCGGCTGCCCGGCGCGGAGATCCCGCCGGAGCGGCTGCGGCTGCGGGACTGGTGGGAGGGGCCCGAGCTGTTCATCCTGGTCGACGACTACGAGCTGGTCGCGGGCTCCCCGGGCGGGATGGGCGCCCACCCGTTCGCGCCGCTGCTGGACTGCCTGGCGCAGGGCGTCGAGCTGGGCCTGCACCTGATCGTGGCGCGCAGCGCCAACGGCATCGGGCGGGCCTCCTCGGACCAGCTGCTGCGCAAGCTGGAGGAGGTCAACACCCCGGCGCTGCTGCTGTCCTGCCCGCCGAGCGAGGGCTTCCTGTTCGGCAACACCAAGCCGCGCACCTTCCCGCCCGGGCGGGCCCTGCACATCACCCGGCGCCGTACGGTGCAGGTGCAGACCGCGGTACTGGACGACGAGGGTACGGAGGCGCAGCGGTGAGCGCGGAGGCCGCGCCGGTACGGCGCTGGCTGAACCGGCACCGCCCGGCCGCCGCCCCGGCCCCGGAGCCGGCGGCGCTGCACGAGGTCGGCCCGCACTTCGTCATCGCGCCCGGCGCGGGCGGGGGGACGGGGGCGGCGGTGCTGCCCGCCGAACTGACCGACGCGCTGGCCGAACTGCCGGCCGTGGTCGGGACCGTCACCGTGCTGGCGGCCGCCGCCGACGCGCAGCCCGTGCTGCTCGGCAGCCTGGAGGAACTGGCGCGCACCGCCGCCGCCCGCCGGGCCGCGACCCTGGTGCTGGCCGCCTCCGGGCTGGCCGCCGCAGCGCCGGACGGCAGCAGGCCCGCCCAGCGGATCGCCGAACTGGCCGACACCAGCATCGTCGCCCCGGACGGCCTGGTCACCCTGGAACCGGACGGGACGCTGGCGACCACCTCGGCCGGGGACGGGGCGCCGGGCTCGTGGTGGCTGTGCACCCCGGCGGGGCGCACCCGCCGGCTCGGGCCGGTGTGGCCGCTGCCGGAGACGGCGGCGGCCCTGCGGGCGCGGGCGGGGGCGGGCGTCGCGGGGGCGGCGGTGGCGGGGGCGGCTGTCGCGGAGGCGGCTCAGGCCGTCGAGGCGGCTCCTGCTCCTGCGGAACTGCCCGCTCCGGCACCGGTTCCGGCCGTGTCCGTTCCTGTTCCTGTTCCTGTTCCTGCCGAACTGCCCGCCCCCACGGCGGGCACGGCGGTGCCGACGGCCCCTCAGCTGCCGCCGCCCACCACGGCACCCGTCCCCGTACCGGCACCGCCCGCACCGGCACCGCCCGTCCCCTCGGCGGACGGCGAGGGCGACCCGTTCGACGGGGACCCCTTGGTCACCGTGCTGCCCTGCGGCTACTGGTTCCGCGACCAACCCGCCCCCGACAGCCGCCCCGGCCCGCTGACCCTGGCCACCGCCGCGCCGGGCACCCTGGTCGTGGTCGTCGGCCGCCCCGGCGCTCCCCTGCCCGGGGCCGCCGACATCGCCGCCCGGCTGCGCCGTACCCGGCCCGCCCCGGCCGGCCTGCTGGTCAGCGCGCCTTGGGCCGCCACCACGGCGCTGGTCGCCCTGGCCGGCGCCCTCGCGGCCGACCTGGGCCTGGACGTACGGGCCGCCGTCGGCCTGCCGATGCGCACCGCGGACGGGTTCTCCTCCCGGGTGCTGGCCCCGGACGGCACCCCGTCCTGGGAGCCGTGGCTGACCGAGCTGACCGCCTCCCCCGGCCTGGGCCGCGTCGTCGCCTCCGCCTGGCGCCCCCTGCCCGACGGCACCGCGCCGTGCGGCCCCGCGCTCTACCGCGCACCGGTGGCGGGCTGGCAGCTGGAGGCGGTCCCCGCCGGGCTGTGGCTGCGCCCCGAGGGCCCGCCGCAGGACCCCGGCGCGCGGCTGCTCGACCCCGACCCGGCCCGTCCACTGCTCATCGCGGGCTCGGCCGAGCACGCGGTGCCCACCGAGGTCCTCGCCGTCCTGGACGGCCTGCTGGCCTCGCTCACCGCCCCGGGCGCGGCGGCCCCGGAGCTGCTCCTGCACCCCGGGACCGACCCGCAGTCCTTCCCCCCGCCCGTGGCCTCACCCGTACCCGCACCTGCGCCCGTACCTGCGCCTGTGCCGAGCTTCCCCGCACCGGTCACCGGGCCCGTCAGCCCCCGTGTCCCGCCGGCCCGACCGGCCGTCACAACGGGCGAGCCGCCCGCCGCGCCCGCGCCCGTACCCGAGGAGCCCGCCGCCGAGGAGCCCACCGCCGTCCTGCCCGTCGTCCCCGCACCCGAGGAACCCGCCGCCGAACCGGCCCCCGAACCGGCTCCCGCCCCCGCCCCCGTGCCTGCGGAGCCCGCCGGGCCCCGGCTGATCCCGCCGGTCGGCGTCCTGGCCGCCGGCCGGCCGTCCACCCCCGAGGAGCGCGCCGCCTTCCGGGTGCTGCTCGGCGCGCGCTTCCACCGCTACGCCAGCCGCGCCGAGCAGGTCGCCCTGCGGCTGCCGGCGCTGCGCTCGCAGTCCCGCGACGACCTCAAGGACGACCTCGCGGCGGTCTACCTGCACCACGCGGACACCGGGTTCCCGGTGTCCCGGGCCGAGTTGGTGGAGGCCGCCCGCCGGCCCGGCCCCGGCCCGCTGGACCCGTACCTGGCCTGCCTGGGGTCGGGGCTGCGCCGGCTGCCCAACCACCGGGGCGCCGTGCTGCTGGGCGCGGACGCGGGCGAGGAGGTGATGCGCCACTACGTGCGGGGCGCGCTGCTGACGGAGCCCGCCGCGCTGGTGGGCACCGCGGAGTCCGACCTGGTGACGGGGACGGATGTGGAGTTCCTGGTCTGGTCCGCGACCGGGCGCCGCACGTCGGTGATCGCCGAGGACGGTGACCCGGAGGTGGTCTTCCCGCCCGGTTCGCGCTTCCGCGTCCTGGACGTCCTGCCCGGCGGGGAGGACCCGGTGCGGGTCCTGCTGCGCGAGACCGGCCCCTCCCCCGCGACCGACGGGACGGCCGACGAGCGGGACGAGCAGGCCCGGTCCCGGCTGCTGTCCTGGCAGGCCCGCCGCGACCTGCTGACGGCCGATCAGCTGCGCGTGCCGGCCCGCCCCGAGCGGCTGCGCCTGACGCCGGGGGTGGCCGCCGGGTAGGCCCCGTCCGGCCGGGCGGGACCCGGGCACACGGGAGGGCCCGGGCGGGGCAGGCGCGCCCCTGTCAGGCGTCAGGGACCGCCGCCGGGGCCGCGTTCCTAGGCTGACGGGCACCGGTCCGGCCGACCCGCCGGGCCCCGTACCAGCCAAGGGAGAACCACCCATGCGCAGGACCCTCCACGCCCTGGCCGCCCTCGCCCTCGCCACCGCCGCCCTGACCGCGATGGGTACCGGCAACGCCGGTGCCGCCGACGGCTCCTGGGCGGGCTGTCCGTCGGGCGCGGTCTGCGTCTACCCGCAGAACCAGAACCCGGCGGTCTCGCCGAGCGACGTCTACTGGAGCTACGGCGCCCACAACCTGAGCAACCAGTACGGCAATCACTGGGTGCTCAACAACCAGACCGGCGGCGCGCACGCGCACCTGTGCCGGGGTTCGGGCGGCGCGGACTGCGGCTACGACATCGCGGCCCAGAACGGTGTGTACGCCGACCTGGGGCCGATCAACTCCATCACCCTCGACCGTCCCTGACGGTCGGTCGGCCGTGTGCCCGTCGCACGGCCCGGGGGGTGCCCGCCGCACGGGGGAGCGGCGGGCATTCCCCTTTTCCGCGTCTCCGAACCGTCCCCGAAGCATCCTCAACCGCCCGGAATCCCCCGGGAATCCCCCGGGCGCGTTCACGAAGATAACGAGTGGAGGTGGATTGCGGGCAGTCTGGTTTTACTTATTGACGTCATGTACGCGCTCAGGTTTTACTCCCCCCACCCCGCCGTGAAGCCGCGCGGCGACCACAGGGAGAGGCACACCGGAAATGAACGCCGTACTGCGTCGCGTCCTCGTCTCCACCGCCGGCCTCGCGCTGGCCCTGTCCACGACCGCCGCCTGCGGGAAGGCCGGCGCCTCCAAGGCCGAAGCCACCGCCGCGGGCGACTCCACCTCCATCGGCCTGCTGCTGCCCGAGAACGCCTCCTCCACCCGCTACGAGTCCTTCGACCGGCCGTTCATCGAGGCCAAGGTCAAGTCCCTGTGCGCGCAGTGCAAGGTGCTCTACAACAACGCCGAGGGCAGCGCGGCCAAGCAGAAGCAGCAGTTCGACACCCTGCTCACCCAGGGCGTCAAGGTGATCGTCCTGGACCCCTACGACGCCAAGTCCACCCAGGGCTGGGTCGAGGAGGCCGCCGCCAAGGGCGTCAAGGTCCTCGCCTACGACCGCCTCGCCGCCGGCCCGATCGCCGCCTACACCTCCTTCGACAACGAGAAGGTCGGCGAACTCCAGGGCCAGGCCCTGCTCGACGCCCTCGGCCCGCGCGCCGCCGACGCCAATGTCGTCATGATCGACGGCGACGAGGCCGACCCGAACGCCGCCCAGTTCAAGTCCGGCGCCCACAAGGTCCTCGACGGCAAGATCAAGAAGGTCGTCTACGAGCAGTCCGGCCAGTGGAACCCCACCGTCGCCGGGCAGAAGATCTCCGCCGCCGTCACCGAACTCGGCAAGAACGGCTTCCAGGCCGTCTACTCCGCCAACGACGGCATGGCCGGGGCCATCATCACCCAGCTCCAGGGCGCCGGCATCAAGGTCCCCGTCGGCGGCCAGGACGCCGGCCTCGACGCCGTCCAGCGCATCGTCAACGGCGACCAGGCGTACACCATCTACAAGGCCTACCGCCCGCTCGCCGAGACCGCCGCCGAACTGGCCGTCGCCCTCCTCCAGGGCAAGGACGTCAAGACCGTCGCCACCGCGAGCGTCGACAGCGCCACCGCCAAGAACATCCCGGCCAAGCTGCTGGACGCCAAGATCGTCACCAAGGACGACATCGCCGCCACCCTCCTGGCCGACGGCATCTACAAGGTCTCCGACATCTGCACCGCCGACTACGCCGCCGCCTGCGCCGCCGCGGGCCTCAAGTAGCCCCGGGCACCCGCCCCTCCCACGACCCGACCCGCCCCTCCACCAAGGTGGTTCACGTGACAGGCGCACCCGTCCTCCGACTGCGCGCGGTCTCCAAGCGCTTCGGCGCCGTCCAGGCCCTCACCGACGTCGACCTCGACGTCCACGCCGGCGAGGTCCTCGCCCTCGTCGGCGACAACGGCGCCGGCAAGTCCACCCTCGTCAAGACCATCGCCGGCGTCCACCCCGTCGACGAGGGCACCGTCACCTGGCACGGCGAGCCCGTCCGCCTCACCCGCCCCCAGGACGCCGCCGCCCTCGGCATCGCGACCGTCTACCAGGACCTCGCGCTGTGCGACAACCTCGACGTCATCGCCAACCTCTTCCTCGGCCACGAGAAACGCCGCCGCGGCCTGCTCGACGAGGTCGCCATGGAGCAGCACGCCCGCCTCCTCCTGGACACCCTGGCCATCCGCATCCCCGAGGTGCGCACCCCCGTCGCGGCCCTGTCCGGCGGGCAGCGCCAGGTCGTCGCCATCGCCCGCGCGCTGGTCGGCGAACCGTCCCTGGTCATCCTGGACGAGCCCACCGCGGCGCTCGGCGTCGAGCAGACCGCCCAGGTCCTGGACCTGGTGGAACGGCTGCGCGAACGCGGCCTGGCAGTCGTCCTGGTCAGCCACAACATGGCCGACGTGCGGGCGGTCGCCGACACCGTCGCCGTGCTGCGCCTGGGCCGCAACAACGGCGTCTTCGCGGTCGCCGACACCACCCAGGAGCAGATCGTCGCCGCCATCACCGGCGCCACCGACAACGCCCACGCCCGCCGCCGGGCCCGCCGCAGCGAGGAGGCCGACGCCGTATGAGCGCCCCCGAAGCCCCCGCCCCTTCCGCCTCCTCCCCCTCCTCCCCCGGTTCCCCCGGCTCCCCGGCCTCGCCCGGCGCGTCGGCCGCGCCGCCCGGCGCCGACCCGCGGCTGCACGCCCCCGCACAGGGGTGGGCCGGGCACGCCCGGGCCGTCCGGCGGCGGCTGGCCTCCGGCGAACTGGGCTCCCTGCCCGTCGTCGTGGGCCTGGTCGTCATCGCCGTCGTCTTCCAGTCCGTCACCCACCACTTCCTCCAGGCCGACAACCTCACCAACATCACCCGCTTCATCGCCGGGCCCGGCCTGATCGCGGTCGGCGTGGTGTTCGTCCTCATCCTCGGCGAGATCGACCTGTCGCTGGGCTCGGTGGCGGGCGCCAGCGCGGCCGTGGCGGCGGTGCTGACCTCGCGCCAGGGCTTCGGCGAGGGCGTCGCGATCCTCGTCGCCCTGGCCGCGGCCTGCGCCATGGGCCTGCTGCACGGCCTCTTCTTCGCCCGCGTCGGCGTGCCCGCCTTCGTCGTCACCCTGGCCGGGATGCTCACCTGGAGCGGCCTCCAGGAATGGGTCCTCGGCGACGGCGGCACCGTCAACAACCGGCACGGCGGCATCATCGCGAGCCTGGACACCACCTTCCTCGGCGACGGCGACATCGCCTACGCCTGGGCGCTGGCCGTCCTCGCCCCCGCGCTCTACCTGCTGGCCCGACTGCGCACCGCCCGCCGCCGCCGCGCCGCCGGCCTCACCGCCCCCTCCACCGCCGACACCGCGATCCGCGCCGCGGCCCTCGCCGCCCTCACCCTCGCCACCGCCTACACCCTCAACCAGGACCGCGGCCTGCCGCTGTCCCTGGTCGTCCTGCTCGGCGCCGTCCTGGCCACCGACTTCGTACTGCGCCGCACCCGGTACGGGCGGCAGGTCTTCGCGGTGGGCGGCGGCGTGGAGGCGGCCCGGCGGGCGGGCGTCAACGTCGCCCGGGTCCGGATCTCGGTGTTCGTGCTGTCGGCGTTCCTGGCCGGCCTCGGCGGGCTGTTCTACGCCTCCCAGCAGGGCTCCGCCGACAAGCAACTCGGCGGCGGGAACGTGCTGATGAGCGCGATCGCCGCAGCCGTCATCGGCGGGACCAGCCTGTTCGGCGGGCGCGGCAAGACCTGGTCGGCGCTGCTGGGCATCCTGGTCATCCAGTCCATCACCACCGGCCTGGACATGGTCCACGCCGCCCAGGCCATCCAGTACATGATCACCGGCGCCGTGCTGCTCGCCGCCGTCGTCCTGGACTCCGTCACCCGCCGCACCCGCAGCAGCACCGGGCGCAGGTAGCGGACTCGGCCCCCTCCCCCGCTCCCCCTACTCGCCCTAGGGTTCCCCCATGGACGACGAGATCACGACCACGGTCGGCAGGGACTTCTACACGTTCGACGGCCGGGTCCTGGAGGTCTTCGGCGGGAATCCCATCCGCTTCCACGTCCGGCACCTGCACCTCAGCGTCACCGGCCCCGACCGGAAGGGAAGGCGGGTCGTCACGATCACCCACGGCCGGCCCGAACTCCCGGGCGGGAGCCACATCTGGAGGTACACGGCCGAGGAATGGGAGCGGGCCAGCGGCCTGGCCGCACTGCTGGAGACGGTACAGGCGGCCATCCAGTCAGCGGCGGAACACCACCCCGCATAACCCGGTCCGGGCCCGGGGCCGGCAGCTCCCCCGCCCCACCCCGGGCCCGCCGAGCACACCAACCCCCAACTCCCCAGCCCCAGGGGGAAAAGCTCACCGCAACCCGCCGACTCGCCCCACCCCGGGCCCCCGGGGCCGCGCCGCCAACGTGCCCCCCACCCCAGGCGGAAAAGCTCACCACGACCCGCCAACTCCGCCCCGCCCCGGGCCCCCGAGGCCGGGCCGGGCCGCGCCGCCAACGTGCCCCCACCCCAGACGGCAAAGCTCACCGCCACCCACCAACTCCACCCCGCCCCGCCCCGCCCCGCGAGCGCGACTCCCCACCCGAACCCGCCGAGAGCACCAACCCCCCAACTCCCCCACCCCAGGTGGCGAGGCCACTCCACGGCGGCCTGGACCGCGCTGCGCAGGAAGTCGGCGGAGCCGACTTCCTGCGCAGCGCTCGGGGTTCAGGTGTGTTTCGCCGCGTGGGT